>WJKA01000293.1 GCA_014729375.1 Chitinivibrionales bacterium | reverse complement strand
CAAAGCATCGGGCATGAAACGCAATGTCAAGCATTTTGTCGACTATAATAACTGGAAAGAGGAAATCCGGCTTGTGGGCCGGATGATTGTCGAGGGGTATGAGGCAATCATTGTGATCCCGACGCTTGATGAAACAAAAACAGCGTCATTTTACCGACGGCTATCCAGACATACCACGATTGTAACCCTCCTCGACCACACCATGACCGGCTCTTATTTCAGCTATGTAATCCAGAACTATAATCTCGGTCTGTTACGGGGAATGCGATACCTTCTGGCAAAATCAAGAGGAAACATCGCATTTGTCAGAAATGAAGTATGGGCTGAGCGGGACATGCTTCAGGAGTCGCTCGAAATGGTGTACAAAGAAATCCTTTGCAGCGAATCTCCCGGTGCACATCCCCTGATTATCTGTCGAATCGACCAGGTTACTGCCAAATCCATGGTGGAAAACCGCATTACCGGTATATTCTGTATGGATGACGCATATGCAATTCGACTGATCGGCGCATTAAAGCGTGAGGGCATTGCTGTTCCCGGCGATATCTCTCTTGTCAGCTACGGGAATACCGACCTTGCACGCTATTTTACTCCGGCAATTTCATCAGTGGACCCGCGCAGCGATCACATGGCCGAAAAAATTGTGGCTATTATCAATCGACGGTTGCAGGGAGAAAACACGGAATATTGTCAATATGTTATTCAACCGGAGGTGATTGTGAGAGAAACATGATACAGGGTTCCTGTTCGGGACCTTCGGACCTAAACAGTGTGATTTTGACTTTTACTAAAGGAGTTTTTCTATGAGTGAAACAACCGACCGTATTGCACTTCTTGTCAAACGCGGCAAGATCAACAAGGCGTCGCCGTTCCCGCCTGATTTGAAAGAGCAGGACGGCGCAGATGAACAGACCAAAGCAGCACTTGACAGCGGCGCAAAACCCTCTGAGATACTTGATGGCTGCATGAAAGGAATGCAGGAAATCGGAACGCTTTTTTCGCAGAACAAGGTCTTTGTCCCCGACCTTCTGATGTCGGCCAAGGCCATGTCCGCGGCAATGGCACATCTCAAGCCGCATTTTCAGTCGGGTGAAGTCAAACGGAAAGGAACGTTCATTATCGGGACAGTCACCGGCGACCTGCACGATATCGGCAAAAACCTTGTTTCCATGGTTGTTGAAGGCTGCGGATGGGAGATTGTCGATCTTGGCGTGGATGTCGGCGCCGATACATTCCTTGAAGCAATTGAGCAGCACCCGGACTGTGCTGTCGGACTCTCAGCGCTTCTGACAACGACCATGCCGGCCATGTCGCAAACAGTAGCGGCAATAAAAGAAAAATCGCCTCAAACCAGGGTACTGATCGGCGGCGCGCCTATAACCCGGGAATTTGCAGACAAAATCGGCGCGGACTGTTACAGCCCCGATCCCCAGGGCGCGGCCAATTACCTCAGCACCGCAGCAGCATAGTATCTGTATGAGTACTATCAGTTTCTCACAGGAATTTTCCGCCTCGTTTGAGGAATTGCCGCTTGGTCCCGATCGGATACTCGCTGCAATGGGGTATCCGGACAGTGCGGCCCCTGCACCGGTTCCGGAACTGGTACAAGAAGCACTTTGTGCAGCGCCAAAACATTGCACATGCAGAGGAATATTTCAGGTGCTTCAATCAAGCAATGTCTCAGTTGGCAAGGATTTTATCAGAAACGGGGACCTCAGGTTTTCCACGGGGAAAATGATCGCTGCACAAATAAAAAAAAGCGAGACAATCTGTGTTTTTCTCACCACAATCGGCCCGGGCCTGGAAACTATCTCCAGAGCTTTGCTTCACGGTGATGATCCTGTCAAGGGATATGTTATCGATACGCTGGCATCAGAAGCGACTGAAGCTGCAGTGGACCTTTTCGCCGGCCACATGCTTGAGTATTGCGCAGAAAACAACTGGAAAATGACCAATCGTTTCAGTCCGGGATATTGCGGATGGTCTGTTGCAGAGCAAAAAAACCTTTTTTCGCTTTTTCCAGAAAACACCTGTGGCATTACCCTGTCCGAATCGTGTCTGATGCACCCGATTAAATCGGTCAGCGGCATAATCGGTCTTGGAAAAAACGTAAAAAAACAGCCGTATCCGTGCGAATTCTGCACTATGAACAATTGCATAAAGAGAAAATTGAAAGAGAAAGGTCAATGATGCCGGATTCCGGTCTTTGGCTGCCGGATATTTAGTCTGTTTTTCTTATACTATCGAATTTCGCTTTTAACACCGGAGGATTTCATGGGAAAAATATCAGACATGGTAAAAAGAAACCGGGTGCTCATCTCTGATGGTGCCTGGGGAACGTCTCTTCAGCAAAAAGGCCTTTTAGCAGGCGAATGCCCTGAGGAATGGAATATTTCGCATCGCAGCGATGTGCTGGAAATTGCGCGGAATTATATTTACGCCGGATCGGACATGATCCAGACAAACAGTTTCGGCGGCAGCAGGTTCAAGCTTGCGCACTATGGTCTCGACAGTAAAGCAGAAGAAATCAACAGGGCCGCGGCAGAGATTTCAAGAGAAGCAGCCGGAGACAAACTGGTAATCGCGTCACTGGGACCGACAGGAAAAATCCTTATGATGGGCGATGTCAGCGAGGAGCAACTGTATGAGGGGTTCCGGGAACAGGCAGTTGCACTGGAAGCCGGTGGAGCGGATGCCGCGTGTATCGAAACCATGGCTGCACTTGACGAAGCGCTTTGTGCGGTCAAAGCAGTACAGGAAAACACAAACCTGGAGATTATCTGTACGTTTACTTTTGACAAAACATCCGCCGGTGATTTCCGCACCATGATGGGTGTATCGCCATCATCAATGACAACCGCGCTTATTGAGGCCGGTGCTGAAATAATCGGCAGCAATTGCGGAAACGGCATGGAGCAAATGATCTGTATTGTGAAAGAGATCAGAAACACGAGTTCGGATATCCCTGTCCTTATCCATGCCAATGCAGGTCTTCCGGTCGTAAAGGACGGCAACAACACGTTTCCCGAAACCCCTGAGGACATGGCCGGGCTGGCACCAAAACTTGCAGAAGTCGGAGCAAATATTATCGGCGGGTGCTGCGGAACAACGCCGGCCCATATTGCCGCAATAGCGGGGGCGGTACAATAAAGGGTCAGGGTTAGAAACGAGCGCACGAGGCGGAGTTCAGGTCGTTCGTTTTCTCGATCTTTCAGGAAGGAAAATAGATACGGAAAAATGGAGACCGGTATTTTTATAAGTATTCCGGGTTTTTAATTTGAATTAAGAGAGGCACGTATATGGATGCACAGGAAATGAAAGAGTATTTCGCAAAAAAATCATCATACGAAAATGTCGCTGTTCCTGATGGTGAATCATCGCCGCGGGACCGTTTTTTTTCGATCATGACTTTCGAAAAATTCGACCGCATAATCGACAGAGAATT
>WJKA01000028.1 GCA_014729375.1 Chitinivibrionales bacterium | reverse complement strand
TGTCTCTGATATCAGAATTCGGGTTTAAACAATGGAGGTTTCTGGTGGATGAAATGAAAGCTGTGCTTATTGTCGGAAGTGGCGGCAGGGAGCATGCGCTGCAAAAAGCGCTGCTTCGCATAAACCGTCCATTGAGTCTTTTTGCCTATCCCGGCAATCCCGGCATGGTTGCTGACGGGTGTCAGATTGTTGATTCTCCTATTGATGGCTGGCTTGACCTTGCCGAATGGGCCCGGGAAAATAAAATTGATTTGACGATTGTAGGCCCTGAGCTTCCGCTTGTTGAAGGAATTGTCGATATTTTCAATGAAAATGGTTTGACAATTTTCGGACCGTCCACAGCGGCCGCGCGTATCGAGGGCAGCAAAGAATTTTCAAAAAAGCTCATGGAAAAATATTCCATTCCCACTGCATCCTTTGGGGTTTTTACAGACCACAAGGCGGCGTCTGAGTATTGTGCAAAGCATGGCGCGCCGATAGTGGTCAAGGCAAGCGGCCTTGCTGCGGGAAAAGGCGCCATAGTCTGTGATACACTCCAGGAGGCTGAAAATGCATTGACCCGGATACTTGACGAGAGAACATTCGGAAGTGCAGGAGACAGTGTTGTACTTGAAGAAAAAATGATCGGCGAGGAAGCATCGATATTTATTCTGACCGACGGGACCTCATATCGTATACTTCCGCCATCACAGGACCACAAACCGGCAGGCGACAACGACACCGGGCCGAACACGGGGGGTATGGGTGCCTATGCTCCCGCTGCTGTGGTGGACCAGGCGGTCGTGGAACAGATAGAAAAGAAAATTGTGCAGCCAACGCTTGATGCAATGCGTGGCGAAGGTGCTCCGTATACCGGGCTTTTATATATCGGTATTATGATGACTCCTGACGGGCCGAAAGTCGTTGAATACAATTGCAGGTTTGGCGATCCTGAAACGCAGGCCGTTCTTCCGTTGATTGAATGCGACTGGTACGAGGTTTTCAGCGCATGTGCACGAGGCACACTGAGTGATGTTGAATGGAAAATTCGACCGATGAACTGTGTGGCCGTGGTAGTCGCTTCACGGGGGTATCCTTCAAAATACGAGAAAGGAAAGCCAATACGCGGGATTGAAAAAGCGGAAAGAGGAAAAAGCAATATCGATGTATATCATGCGGGAACAGCGCTTGATAAAAACGGTGCTCTTGTTACCAGTGGCGGACGGGTACTTGCGGTAAGTGCGTGGGAAGATTCTCTGGAAAAGGCGGTAAAAAACGCGTATGACGGAGTTGGCTGCATAGAATTCGAGGGGAAAATGTTCCGGACAGATATCGGCGCAAAAGGACTGGCCAGGTTACGGAATGGGAAAGAGTGATTCTGCAAGGCCCCGGCTTCTGTAACGCCACCGGCGGGAAGCCGTATGCCGGTCCCGCAAACATGAGCAGGTGAAAACGATGCCGGGAAAATTGCCGGAATGATATAAATAACATTGCAATGCGAAAGGAGTTTGCCGTGGCAAAAGTTGCTATAGTGATGGGGTCAAAATCCGACAGTGAGGTCGCGGGGAAAGCCGAAGCTGTATTAAATGAATTCGGGATTGAATTCGAAACCCATGTTATCTCTGCTCACAGAAATCCCAACCGGATTAAAAAGTTCGCTTTATCGGCAGAGCAAAACGGTATCGGTGCTGTCATTGCCATAGCCGGGCTTGCCGCTCACCTGCCGGGAGTGGTCGCCAGCCTGACGGTTATTCCGGTGATCGGTGTTCCTGCTGCTGCAGGACCTCTGAACGGACTCGATGCACTGTATTCGATTGTGCAGATGCCCCCGGGAATTCCGGTAGCTTCTGTCGGAATTAACAATGCAAAAAATGCAGCGCTTCTTGCAGCACAAATCCTTGGAACAAGCGATGCTGATTTGCGTAAGAAAATGAAAAAATTCAGAGAGCAGTTCGGAGACGATGCCGGCTGAAAGGATATCATTGAATAAGCTGCAATCAGCACCTGCTGGTTCAGCCGGGCTTGTTTCCTGGATTGAGAAAATTGAGCGGGGAGCAGTATTTGTCTATCCCACCGAGACGATTTATGGAATCGGTGGACGGGCCGACAGTGAGAACGTTGCAGCCGGCATTACCGCGGCCAAAAAAAGACCGTTGTCCAATCCAATGATCCGTATTGCTTCCCGAAAGGAAATTCTGGATTCGCTGCCGGTTGTTTTTACTACGAATGCGAAGATTCTGGCGAAAAAGTTCTGGCCCGGCTATCTTACCCTTGTTCTTCCCGGAGAGGGGCAAAACGAGAGTATTGCTGTCCGGCTCTCGTCTCATCCATTCATCAGTCGGATAAATGAGCACCTGAAAGTGCCGCTTTTTTCCACAAGCGCAAATATCAGCGGGGAAAAGTATGTAAATGATCCGGATGTCATTTTTGATGTTTTCAAGCATGAAGTCGATTTTATGGTGGATGCCGGAGTACTTGCCGAAACAATACCGTCGACTGTGGTGAAAATATCCGGTAACGACTCAGTTACAATAATCAGAGAGGGGGCCATTTCCGCCGAATTGATCAGAAATACGGTAAGAATTTAAAAACAAGATGTTAAAGACGAAAAAATGTTTAAATAGTATTATCGGGGCAATAAAAGTATCTATGCGCTCGTTAATATTTATTATATAGATTCCTTACCTTCTAATTATTTTTATAAAATATCTTGTAACTACTCAGGTG
>WJKA01000292.1 GCA_014729375.1 Chitinivibrionales bacterium | reverse complement strand
GCAGCAATGGCCATCACCACCATGAAAAAGATGATGAGCTGGAAAACCACATCAATCATCGGTGTCAAATCAACTTCATCGGATTCTTTTATTCTCGATTTCAGCATAATTTACTCATTTCCCTGTGCGGCTTGAGTACCCTTGACTTCTTTCGATGCTTCAGGGAGTGTAACAAATGCAAAGTCGCGTATATCGCAGAGCGTATCTTTTGCCATATTTACAACCTGAAGAATCCGTCCGTAAAAAGCCCGCTGGTCGGCCTTGATCAGGAGTTTGATTTTTTTCTCGAGTTTATCGATTTCATCCGCGCTCATTTCAGGTGTCCCTTGTTCGCGGCGTTTGGCATTTTCATTCTGCACCAGTTTCCCGATAACCTCCTTTTTCTTTTCGCTCAGGGCCTGCGGTATTTCATCCAGGCGGAGGTACGGGCTGATCTCATGGCCGCAGCGGGAGCAGAAAAATGCAGGAGGGCGGGTACCCTCGCCATAGGCTTTAGCCATTTCGCTTTGTAAATCAGGTATCGGCTTGTTGTCCGCATCGAGCAGGGAACTGGGAATATACAAGCCCCGCGTATCTTTCAGAGGAAGGTTGCAGTTGGGACATGCCGCCGGCGTCTTTGCCTTGTCGGAAAAAGCAACCAGGCCGGTCGAATCGGGATCGATAAATCCGCCCTTTTTCACCTTGGCTGGAAGAACATATATCTGCAGCAGTGCCGTGTCCTGCTCTATCGCATTGAATACCGGCGGAAGTTTTATGATATTATCCAGCGACGGTTCCATCTGCATCGACACAATAAAGTATATGAGAATGAGAAACACCACATCAATCATAGGCGAAATATTCAGTTTGAGCTCTTCTTTGTTTCTTTTCCCCTGATCGAGCGCCATGAATGTTTATGCCTCCGCGTTCCCGTCAATTATCAGCGAATCCACCAGATGGATCGCAGCTTCTTCGATGAGCATAACATAATTGTCAACCATGGATTTGATCCAGTTATAGCTGATAAGCACCGGGATAGCGATAACCAGGCCTGTTGCCGTGGTAATCAGCGCTTCGGATATTCCTCCGGCCAGTTCGTTCGGTTTTGCTCCACCGGCCGCGCTTGCCATGACCGTAAACGATCGGATCATCCCGGAAACCGTACCGAACAACCCCATCAGTGGAGACACCACGGCAACAACCGAGATCACGACAATATGCGCCTCGAGCTGTGGAAGTTCAATGCGGGACCGTTCCTCTATTGCGTTGTTCAGCCACTGCTTCATTTCAAGAACGCTCATTTTCATTTTTTTCACGTGCTTGAATTTCCTCAGTCCCTCCATCATGATCTCAGCGCACACACCGCCTTTTTTGCACACACCGATCATCTCTTCGACAACCTTGTCTTTATCGCCGTTGTTTTTTTTCATCGATGCTTCAAACTCCTCAAGGAACTTATCGGGCCGTAGTTTCCGTTTCTGAAGGAACAATACGATAAGCCGCTCAATAATGAACATAAGCGCAAGCACCGCTCCTACCAGAAGCGGCCACATGGCAAAACCGCCTTTTTTAAACGTTCCGATTAAATCAAAACCCATCATTGGCTCCTTTCGGCAGTAAATTCGAAACTCGGAATTGGAAACCCGAAAAATATGGAAATGATACCAGTATATTTCGTACCATCAGCCATGGCCTGGATGGCCATGACACACAGGCAAAAATATCAAATCGCAAACCAGTATATTGCAGCAAATTCAAAAACCCGCTCCTATCCTAGTCCATAATCTTTATCCCTCAATGTTCAGTCCGGATTTTCTCTCGCTGTTCCATGGCAAATTTTTTTGCACTTCCTCCGCACTGTCCACTGTTGATCGATTCGTTATACAGCTTTATTGCCGATTTCCATTTTCCCAGACGGTCGAGGCAATAGGCCAGAAAATTTTTGGTATTGCAGATATCGCCGAATCCGGGATAATCTGTGACAATTTTCTGAAACTTGTTTTTTGCGTTTCTGAAATCTTCAAGCGTCCAGTAAGCATTACCCTGCATGTAAAGAGCTGATGCAGCATATTTGCCTTCGGGATATTTTTCCATATATTCATTATATTCTTGTATTGCCGCGCCATACTGTTTTGAAAAATAGAGGCAATCGGCCTTTTGATAGTATGCGATCTCCGATAATTGCTCGGATTTTCCCGACCCGATAATCTGCAAAAACTTTTTCCGCGCCTTTGTATAGTCCTTTTTTGCAAACCAGGCCGCGGCTTCAAAATAAACAGTATTAATTGTGTAATCGTTATCCGGAAATTGCTCCTGCATAATCTGTGCGAATTTTATGGCTTCATCATAGTTCCCTGCATTGTTCAATGCATCGACGAGCTTCACCAGGGCGCCTGCAGAATACGCGTCCACATCGCCGTGATAGAAATCGTACACTTTCCGGAATATTCCGGCAGCCCGGTCCCATTTCTTTACCGATGAATACACGTCACCGATCCCTATAAACGCAACCGCACTGTCTTCAGGCGTATCACTCTCTTCGACAATTTTCCAATAGTTCTCGACTGCTGCCTCTGGATCGGTTTTTGCCAGAAGCTTGCCGATTTCCGCCTGCGCTGCCCGGTAAATCGCCGAATCATCCTTTTTGACCCGGCTGAATATATCAATAGCTTCATCGTCCCTGCCAAGCTCTTTCAATCCCGAACCCATCTGGAAGGCTGCATATGAAAAAAGATTATCATGCGGAAATGAATCAACAATTATCGAGAAGTTTTCAATCGCTTTTTCGGTATTATTTAATTCATTTTTGAAGGTTTCCCCTATTCGCAAATAGATATTCGGTGCAATAGAAATGGAATCCAGTGGTTTTTGCGCAATGAGTTTTTGAAGATACCGCACACCCTCTTCGGGTTTGCCCCGGGCAATTATCCGCTCGGCCTTTCCCAGGACTGCCTTGTCATACATATCCGAATCTGGATATTTTTCTATAACTGTTTCAAATTTCCCGATTGCTTCGGCATGCTTTTCCTGTTCGGCAAGGATTGTACCGATCCGGTAATATGCATACGGAGTCATGGCATGGTCGGGGAACTGGACGGCAAAGCTCTCAAATCCGTCAATAGCCTCTTCATAATCGTCGGCCCTGAATGCTGCATCATAGAGCTGGATTCTGAGCTGCTGTCGCATTTCCGGCGCGACGCGTCTGTTTTCAAGAAGTCTTTTTAATACGACCCGTGCGCTGTCATACTGCTTGCGCGCGCGGTAAATACGGGCGATATTCATTCTGGCATTGATCTTTTTCACTTCATCATCAGTAAGCTCAAGTATTTTTTGCAGCGATCCAAATGCAGCATCGTAATCGTTCATCTTATCCAGTTGAACAAGGGCTTTATCATAGAGGATTGTCGCGCGTTCTTCATCCTCGACCGCCTCTTCATATAATTGGTCCCAGTATTCGAGTTCCTTTTCGGGATCTTCAATATCCACTCCGAAAATTTTAATGGCTTCGATACCCATTGCCCTGTTATCGATTTGTTTGGCTGCCTCCCGCGCGGCCTCTTCCCTGCCGATTTTCATATAGCAATCCGCCAGTTGATAGCTCGCCTGGTCGGCATGAGCATTGTGTGCCGTTCCTTTATACCGGTCGACAACTTTTTTGAATATTTTGATTGCATCGGTATACGCGCGTTTCCGTCCCTCCCCTTCCTGACCTTCAGCCAGCTTTACCCATACCATGCCCTGCTTGAACAGCATAGTCGGCGCTTCTGGATTATCACTGTCATAGGTATATCCGAGATTGTAATACTTTTCGGCCTCCCTGTAATTGCCTTCTTCGAAAAAGGAGTTTCCCACTTTCAGCGCGGCCGCACCGAAATACTTGCTCTGTTTATAGTATTCGACAATATTCTTATACGCCTCGATCGCCTGTGCAGTATCGCCCTGCGCGCGATAGCAATCTCCCAGGAGGTATTGAGCATTCGACGCAACCTGTGTGCTCATGAATGTATTCAGTATCACCTTGTATGCCTCGATTGCCTCGTGGTACTGTTTTCGTTCACGATAATAATTGCCGATTTTGAGCTGGACTTTTGCCTTTTCCTCGGTTACTTTTGCCAGGTCAAGTGCGGTTGAAAAGGCCTCTGCGGCCTCCTCTTTCCGGCCAAGCCTGGTAAATGCATCGCCCATTCTGATATAAACATCCGAAATCAAATCACTCTGCGGGTATACATTAACAAAATTCATGTATTCCTTGATTGCAAGAGTATAATACTTTTTTTTCAACCCGGCGGCGCGGGCGGAATCCCGCAGGTTTGCGGCAAGCCGGCCGTCTTTTGCATACGAATCTGCTATCAATTTTTGTGCATCGTCAAGATTGTCCGACTCAGGAAAAAAATTCAAAAGCATGGAAAACTGGGACCGTGCGGAATCTGTTTTCCCAAGTTGAATATAGCACTCTCCGATCAGCTTGACCGCATCTTCAAGCGTATTCCCCCCCTGTTCGTCCCGGCCCTCTTCCTCAAGCTCTTCTTTTTCCTCCTCCATGGTATAAATCCTTGTTTCTTCCCTGACCCGCCGCTTTGCCTTTGATGCAGCATCAACATTGATATACGTCCCGGGCGTCAAATCGGTATATTTATATTTGGGAAAATCCCTGGCAACTTCCCGGTTTTTCTCGATTTTTTCAAGATAACGTATTGCACGACGTAATTGCTCCTTGCCGGAGGATTTTTTGTTGGTCAGTATCCTGTCCTTGCCCTCATTATAGAGCATAGTACCTATCTGAAGAAAAAGATATTCGGCATAAATTGTCTTTGGATACAGTTCGATCAATGAATCGTAAATCTCTATCGCCCGCTCGAACTGGAATTGAAACCGGTACGTATCGCCGATAAGCCGGTACGCAGTTTGTACCGTGTATTCACTGGCCCAGTCGGTATTTCGTTTTGGGTGTTTTTCGAGGATTAACGGATAGACAAGCTTTTCGAGAATTTCAAGGTGAAACATCCGGAGCTTTTGTCTGTCCTGCAAAGAAAGTTCTTTCGCAAGCTTCCATCCGTCGTCTTCTTTGTAAATGATTGTGTCTTCGATAATCGATGTGTGCCGTTTCTTGATCTCCGGGTCCGATTCATAATCGATTTTTTCATAATTTTCCACAAAAAAACCAAGATTGTTTTTTATATCATTGAGTGCTGCAACCACTTCTTTTCTCACCGGCATGCTGAGTGTTTCAAGAAACAGCGAATCCTGAATTGAATCGACGACATTTTCATCAAGCCGGGGAACGAGGAGATTTGATTGAATATTGTCTTTATTTTCCCGCACCAGTGATGCAACAGCTTCCCAAGATTGTATATCCGCAACGAAAATTGATGATGAATCATTGCGAAAAAGCTGAATCAGGGACAGTGCACTGTCCCGGGTAGCATTAAAATCGCCGTTATTAATCAGCTCCTGCACACCATGAAGGCCTTCCCTGCCCTTCACAATCATCTCATCGATATTAATTGTGTGAAAGACGCGCCTGTTAAGAACAGGAATCGAAAGAAAAATCGCCGAGATGCCGACCAATACTATATTAATAACAGCAGTCATTGTTCAGGGCAAACTACTTTCCAGTTTGTACAGTTACCATCCAGGGATTACTCAGCTTTGCAGCAGTCCCTTCTTTATTTACGGGCGCAAAACCCTCGTTCCCGAATTCATCTCTGGTGACAATACCCATGATATACTTGCCGCTGGGCCACTGACCGGGATTGATATCATCCCAGCGCACATTTTTCTGAAAGAAATTGCGCACCTTGATTTCGTAAGGAAAAATATAATGCCGTAAATTATAGAGCGCTTCCAGTGATAACGTATCGGCCGTAACATCATGCTGCCCGGGATCATTGCTGAAATTCAGATTCCATTCCATTGAATCGGGTTTCTGTGCAATAATTAAATCAATAGCATCAATATCAGCCTGCCCGCCATCAGTGCAGGAATTTGCATTGAGTGCATAGTTGAATGCCGAGACAACAGTGCAATCATTGTTTACCCAGTCGGAATTTTTCTCATCCCACCAGACAATATAAGGCTGATATAAATCAAAATACGAGCGCGGACCGTATTTCTGCGCCACTTTGCTGCCCGACAATGCAAGGCGGACATCATTGAAATACTTGCCTTTGAACCGGGCCACTATCATAAACTCTTTTTTTCCGACACTGTAAATAAAACTTTTGTTCATTATTCTTACTTTTCTATAATTTTCCAGCGGCCCTTCATCCAATACCTCCTGAACACTGTTCAATTGCTTTGCATTTGGGTTCCACCACAGGGGGTCCGGCCCCCAGTATGACCCCGGAACACAGGTTTCATTGTATTTTTCGTCGCCTGTCAATTTAAAAGCAAGGTCTTTCTGGGGGCTTTTGCCTGTTCTTTTCATTTGAGCAAGGTTTCTCCGGCCTTCTGCTGTAGAAGTGTCGATACTGTATTCATATATTTTGTCATCGTCATGGTCGGCTCCAATACCGGTCAGGGATGCTTGTATTGGTTTTGTCTCCAGCCATCCGTAGATATTGCTCGGCATATCCTCAACAATATTCGGAGCAGAATCCGAAATAACGAGCCAGTAATCAAAATCTTTGAGAATTGTCGTATCGGCGAAAACAGAGATGCTGAATTTTACCCAGGGCTTGTAAATCGTATAGGGGATATCCCCGGCGAGCACCTCACCCCGGCGCATGGTCTCATCCGCTGAATTCATCTTGTTCCGAAAATTGATTTTAATCCGGTACGGAGCAATTTTAATACCATCATTAACAATCGCGGTGCCGACCGAACCGTCCGCATAAGTCAATTCTGCAAACACCTTTTTCTCTCCATTGCCTTTTTTCAATGTCCAGGGGAAAGTATGCGTGCCCGCAGAGGCAATTGCAAAGGACCGGCCGACATTGTGAGGATCGGAAAAATCAAAATCTGCTTCCTCAACTTCAATTACACTGGATTCAAGCCGCCCCTGACTGGTAATCCATTTTTCAGCAATGAGCTGGTTGAGTTGTGCATTTGACGGTGGATTCATCGGATTATATACATCGGCCTGTATTTTTTCGCCGGATGCTTTTTTCCAGTATCTGGTGCTGTACTGGGTGAACCGCACATGGGTAAGTTTATGTGCGGGATCATTGACCACCAGGGTGCACTTGTCGGTCACGGTAAATACGTCACCATAGTTAATGTTAAAAGAAACCTCGGAGCCGACTTTTACCGTATCGATTTCGTTAACATTCAGATCGCCAATTGCGGTATCGTAAGCCGTTTCCAGGACTGTGTCGCCGAGAAGAATTACCGGATAAAAAGAAGAATCGACACGAACGGTCCTGACGGTATAGTAATAGACCGTGTTCGCCAGCGCGGGAACATCCATATAGCTATTCTTCGTTTTCGAAATATTGCTCCTGCGTTCGTCTGATATAAATGATAATTCCGAGGTGTCCGCTCCCCCTGTTTTCAGGGTATCGCTCGTGCGATAGATACGATAAAATGAAAATGTTGATGTATCGGGGCCGTCCCAGGTGATTCTCACCATGTTCGCGCCTGCATCAAAGGTGGCTTCAACATTAACAACACTCATTGGCGGCGGATCAGCGGGCACTTCAAGCGGCTGTTCCTCGGAACAGGAAAGCCAGAGAGCAGAAGCCAGCATAACGCCTTGCATAATCCATGATATTTTTTTCATGCTGTCCAGTCCTTGCATAATATTAAAATCCGATCGTACAGGTAATTCTTGCCGACGTACCATTTGCGGCAACGGTTGTATTCCGTGCAATTGTATGTACCAGTGACACGTTATCCGGATTTTTCGGCGGAAACAACAGTGCATCGGCAATATTCAGCCCATAGCAGAGCGCTGCCAGGCCTGCAAATCCGATTGTATACGTCACCGAGTTTTCATATTTATCATAGGCATCCTGCCAGGCCCTGTGGATTTTCTGAATTTCGGCATAATCGCCGCCCATTTTATACAGCACACTCAGGCGCTCGGTTTCGATCTGTTGTGAAGAAATATGCGACATATTCTCGAACATCAGGGTCAGAAATACGATTTCTGCTCCCATGAACGAAAGTCCTTTGATCGTCTGGCCGTCACCAAGCTGTCCCATACCGGGAAAGGCAATTGATTTTATCAGCCGTCCGCGATCGAATGCAGTGCTTTGGACGGCAAGGCATGCTATCAGCATCAGAATAGCAAAAAATTTGTATCGCAAGCGTTTCATGTTTTCCTCCCAAAACCGTTATTGTCCTGAATAGATTTGTGCAAAAAACTGCCATCCTCTGCGGTCAAACCGGCTGCCTGTTTTCAACACCGGGTCCCGTGTATTGACATCATAATTACTGTCCCACCATCGTGCGCCCAAATAGAACGTAACGCTGTGTCCTGAATAGGTAGCTTCCGAAACAATCTGGGCCAGGGTTGTGAGGAAAAAACCGTTTGACTCAGGTGTAATAATATCAATAAATCTCAGCCCCTGAACGCCGAACTGAAATCTCGTATTTTCGGCAATTTTATAATTTACCCGCAGGATCGGTACGTTGAGGAAATAGGTCACGTTATTGTCCCGGTATTCCTCCGCCAGTATCCGGGCATCAAGGGCCCGTTCAAGATTGTCCCCGATATCATCGTAAACACTGTCAATTTCACCATCCGGAACTCCTTCTTTGCCGTCAACATCCAGTCGAAGATTGGCTTCCAGATTGCGGGGATCGTGTTCAGTCGGCCCGATCAGTTCTTTTTCCGCGGCAACAAGCAGTTTATACTGGGGAATAATTTCCAGGCGGTTGAAAAAATTGAGAAACCGTCGCCAGTCGTTATAATCGTGATTGAAGCCGAATTCATATTTCACCCGATTCGTAAAGTAGGCATCGCCAATTGTCCTGTCATAATACGGCTGCCACCGGGACTCGAAAACCGTCCGTTTTGAAACAAAATCATAAAAGCTGTAGGTTGTCAGAAACTGATCGCCCATTTCAAATCGTTTCTGCGCGCCGAGCTTTGCCCGAACGTGATACTCGAAATTCTTTATGTTATTATAGGTCAGGCCGCCTACAAGATTTCCCGCCAGCGCTTTCCGGAAATTCAGCGGATCGATCCTGTAATAGTAGCCCACCTCATATTCCCCTCCGATATTGGCGCCAACCGAACCTACGGCATCGTTCCTGATTGCATCACGTATGTACCGAAGCTCACCGCCGACATCGTACATAATGCCCTGACTGCGTTTTACGACCTCAAATAATCCCGTTG
>WJKA01000291.1 GCA_014729375.1 Chitinivibrionales bacterium | reverse complement strand
CAGAAAAGGTGCCGCTGGTATCGGATACGGTGCAGGATATGGAAGCGGATTCGGCGGCGGCGGCGGCGGTATTGACGACCTGGTCGGAAGCCTCATGGGTGGTGAAGGCGGTGAACTTGGTTTGAAAAAACGGGCCACCCTGAAAGTGTCCGCACCAAAATATGTCAAAGGCGGAGCAATGACTGGTGGACGGAGCATGGCAAGTATACGACGGGTCGTTATGCAGAACCTGGCCGCTCTCCGCTATGCCTATAATAAACGACTCAGAGAAAAACCTGGACTTCGAGGAAAAATAACTGTAAAATTTGCTATAGATGAGTTTGGAAAAGTTATCTTCTGCCAGGTTGTCGGTTCGACTATCGGCGACGCCACGCTGGAGAAAACCATTGTTTCGAAAGTTAAGAGATGGGCATTTGGTAAAATTGACAAACCTGGTGATGTTACCGAAGTCGTTTATCCATTTGTTTTCTCTCAATAATATTTTGTATATTGAGGGAACGGTAAAAAATCCTGTTCCTATCTTTCCACGGAGGTAGTATGAAGAGACTCCTAGCATGCCTTTTGGTATCGGGCTTTATCTATGCTAGTTTTGCAACTGATTCGAGGATAATCGCACTGGGACGCCACGATGCTTTCTTTATGGATGATTACAGCATCTTCAGGAATCCTGCAAATGCAAGTATCTATCCCAACATGATGATGGCTTCCATGGGATACTATGCCCAGACCCAGGAGGAAAAAAATACCAACGATGAATATGCGGCTTTGAGAAGAACGAATCGCGATCCTGTTCGTCCATGGGGCGGCGGCATTCTTTCCTATTCTTTCAATCAGTCTGCAGAATCAGGAAGCCAGTATCCCATGTTCTCAATGGGAGTGGCACTCAACCGTCATGATGAAATGCTCGATTACATTACCCCTGGTGAAGATGTTTACGAGAAAATTTATATGCCTGATACCGATGATATCCACGATAAGGATACTTTGTTCAATAGTATATCATTGCCCGATCCTGTTGGAAAGTTTGATGTTTTGCTCAGCTATGCGCTGAAAAACGGAGGTATGATAGGGTTAGGAACCTATTTAGCGTTCCAGAATGATAAAATAAACGAATATATGCGCTCTTCGCTGTACCGGATTAATCTCGGACTTAACTGGCCCCTGGCAAAATCGATTGATCTGGAAGTTTCCGGTGGTATCGGTATGGTGAGTGCAATCGGCAATGTAAAGGACACAGCAGCCGGGTTCGACACCTTGACACTTGATACACTGGCGGTATTTGATGAAGATTATAACATGATGGCACGTGGAGATGTTCGCTTGTTTTCTGCATTAACTGTTCTCAACGGCGATTTTGTCCCGCATCTTGGTATCAAGTATGCCGATCTCAATCTGTTTTATCAATTGCAGGTCGCGTTGGGATTTGGGATAAATATTAATGTCGATAAAGGTTTTGGATGGGCGGGAGCAGAGTTTGTCTATGAAGACCGTGAAAAGAAAGCACTTGATGAGACCTCGACGGGATTCGGCGGGAGGATCGGCTTCGGATTCGAACGGAATATCATCTGGGACTGGTTCCTGCTCCGCGGCGGCCTCATGAAAAAACTTCTGTATGTAACCCAGCAGGGAGAAGATAAGGGATACTGGGAGCAGAATGCCGAAGCGGATGCTTCAGATGATGATTTTGCCGGATTCGGTATAGGATTCAATGTGGAGAATCGGCTGAGAATCGATTGCGTCCTGGCAGACGATATACTGTACACATTCACCAATCTGATCAGCGGTCCGCAACATCATTTACAAACAAGATTTACGTTCACATTCAGTTTCTAATTTCTCCAAAGATTATTATCTTACAAAAAATATTAGAGTCGGGTGGAAATACGTTTTCCGCCCGTCTTTTTTTTTATTTGGAAATAGATGGTTATTATCCGGTAAAAAATATTATCTTTATAGGGAAAACTCTGGTTTGTCCGGGATTAAATGCATGCTGATAAGTGATAAATAATCGTATTGCTGTTTCATACAATTTATTCGAGGAGGGCCTATGCGGATTTCAAAAATATGCTGGATTGTACCGGCGGCGGCAATGATGTTTTTAGCCGGATGTGGAGGTGAGCGCGGCGCAAAAACTGAAATGACAATTCTTCTGAGAATGATGCCTGCGCAGGAACGGTATTTGCGTGAAGAAATAATTCCGGACTTTGAAAGTGAACATTCATGCAAAATAAACATAGCAACATTTGACAACCAGTGGGATATTGAACGGCTTCTAAAGCTCGAAAGCGGAAAAAACAAGCCGGAAATTTGCCTGGTAAAGGCGCCTTTTGAAATGACTCGTGTACTGGCATCGAAAGGGCTTATTGAAGATCTTACCAGGGTAAAAGATTCTGCGGTCGTGATGCAGCATCTGGCCGAGTACCATCAACTGGCAAGCGGGCTGGGATATGTTGAAGGGGTCCCTTATTATCTTCCCCGCAAACTTGAAACGCGGGTGCTCTTTTATGTCAAATCAAAAGTTGCGGATGCCGTTTCCAAGTTTGAGAGTCATAAATACCGAATTAACGAAGAACTCAATAAATTAAACGGATATGGTTTGCCTGAGGGATATGCCCTTGAGGCTGATCCCGCAGAATGGGATTTTTACGATCTGTACACAGTCGGCTCTATCTGGGCTCATGAGGAATACAATGGCGTGAAGCTGGCGCGGATGGCACACCGGGGAGCACAGTACGGAGGGACGGCGCTTTTTATGATGGATCGTGCACTGCAGCTCGGTGCTACAAAAGATGAAATCCTCGATTTGACATCAGATAAATGCGCCGAAATGTTCCTCTGGGAAAACATATTCGTTCAGCAAGGAATTTATAATTTCAGCATGTGGCAGGATAAATGGAAAGGCTCGGATATTTACCGTGGAATAAAAGACGGAAATGTTTTCTGTGCCTATTTGCAGCAGATCGATTGTTTCAATGTCCATGGATGGGAAGATGATCCGGGGATGCCGGGATACATCGCCGACCCTGAAGACATGGGGCTTGCTGTCGTACCGAAGGCTGCTTCGTTTGCCCTGGACAAAAAAGGAAGACCGCTGTATGAAGGGTCCAGGTCTATTTCGACCGGAGGATGGTGGTGGGGAATCCCCAAAACATCGCCGCAAAAAGAACTGGCGTACTCCTTTATGCGCTATATGACCTCTAAAGAAGTGCAGGCAAAAGAGTGCTCAAAGTTCGGGATGATTCCCGTTCGAAAAGATATCCTCATGAACCTTCCGAATGTTTTTGAAGAAGGATGGGTTGGCGATATCTTTGAAGTTTCGGTGGAGCAGATCAAAGTAAACGAGTTGACGACTGTCCCGCTGATTCAGCAGTATTCGCAACTGGCTCAGTTGTATGTCGAGGCTTGGAACAAGCTCTGTATCGAGTATGATGCAGAAAATGAGGGGGTTATGGATCTCTCCACAATGAAAATGAGACTGGCCAGCGATTTTTCTGAAAAGCAGGATGAAATTCTTGGGAAGGGCACTGTAAAATGACCTCAGCCTGATGCGGCTGTCGAAATATAATGACCTGGAAAAAAACGAAAATATTCAAAATCCAGGAGATATGGCCGATACTTCCGGCAGCCCTCTATCTTCTGGGTTTTTTAATCATTGTTCTTTTGTATCTGCTGGGCCTCAGCTTTTCTAATACAGCCAGGGGCGTATTTCCTACACTGGAGACCTATGCAGAGGTTTTCGGCATGCCGGAATTCAGAGAAGCTTTGCTGAATACGCTTGTTTTTGTAATAATCGGTACGCCGCTGGAGCTGTTCGTGGGATTATTTCTTGCTCTCCTGCTGTATAAAAGCTTTGTGCTCAGAAATTTTATTCGCAGCCTTGTCCTTATACCATTGGCAATACCGGCACTTGTAACTGCAATAATTCTCTTTATTTTATTTGATTTTCCGGGTGGGCATGTCAATCATCTGCTTTTAGGAAAATATGATGCAGTGCCGCAGATCATTCAGGCCCCGGTTAACTGGCGGGGTGCAAAAATATTTTCACTCGGGATTTCGCTTCTTGGCAAAGTCTGGCGTGACATGCCGATATCAATGCTGATAATACTCTCCGGCCTGAACTCGATTGATCCGGAGCTTTTTGATGCGGCCCGGACAATGGGAGCAGGGCTCCGCCAACAGCTTCGTCGCATCATTCTGCCTCTGATTATCCCCTCTATGTCAGCAGTGGTTTTGCTCCGTTCGATCGAAATGTGGAAAGAGTTTATTTTCCCCTTTGTTCTTGCCGGTCAACACAACCTTCTCGGAACGCTGATCGAGTCGTTCTATAACAACTGGGGGTATGCCGATAAAGCTGCTGTGGTTGCACTGGTGCTTGTTGGCTGCATTGTATGTACCAGTCTGTTGCTGATCCTGGCGGCGGAACTGAATAAGCGGATTGTGCAGGGATGAAATGTCCAACATTGTGAAAATATCAGCATTGTCCCGCAAGGTGTTCTGGCTGTGTGCCGTTATTTTTACCGTTTTGCTGATCATTGCACCGGTGTTCTTATTGTTCAAATATTCAATCAGCGATGCATCGAGCATAAATACCGGCGGCTCTCCCGTACCCCTGTGGCCATATAATCCGACATTCAGGAATTTCCTGTATCTTTTCTCAGATAATCAATTTTACGGAGTCGTAATAAACAGCCTGCTGATAGCCTTCTTTACCGTCATTGTTTCGTTGCTGATCGGTGTGCCCGCATCGTATGTGCTTGGAAGATATCAGATTCCTTTGAGAAAACCGCTCCTGGTAGGATTGATTTCAGTCAGGCTTTTCCCCGATATTGCATCGGTTATACCTGTTGCCGAATTTTTTATTACAATCGAAGCGCATAATACATACTGGGGAGTTGTTCTTGCCCATACGCTTCTTGCTCTTCCGTATGTAATATTTATTGGCACGAGTGCATTTGAGCCGATCCCCCGGGACCTGGAACATCAGGCCATGGTTATGGGGGCGAACAGGTTTCAGATTTTTCTGAAGATACTTTTTCCTCTGGCCATACCGGGGTTGACGGCAGCGGCAATATATACCTTTTTATTATCGTGGGATGAATTTATCTTCGCATATTTCCTTCTCGGGCTTGGAAGGATTTCTACATTAACACTGTATTTAAAGCAGAAACTGGCATATGCTCCACCACAGAATCTTCTTGCAACAATTTCGGTGTGTCTCAGTTTTCCGGTAATAATCTTTTCGCTTTTGCTTCAAAAGCACATGAGTGCCGGTATTACTTCAGGTGCGGTAAAGTAGAGAAGCTATATGGCTGAAGTAGTTTTGAAAAATATAGGCAAAAAATTTGATGATCATCAGGTTATTAATAATCTGAATCTTTTGATCGGTGATGGTGAATTTGTGACACTGCTGGGGCCGTCGGGGTGTGGCAAGACGACCTTGTTGCGTATGATTGCCGGGCTGGAAACAGTCGATAACGGGGATTTGATTGTCGGAGGAAAGCGATATAATGATATTCCTCCCCGTGAGCGGCGGATTGCCATGGTGTTTCAGAGCTATGCGCTATTTCCGCATATGACCGTGCGGGCGAATATTCTTTTCGGGTTAAAGATACAAAAGGTATCCCCGACGCGTATGCAGGAGAAGCTTGAATGGGTTATAGCGATGCTGGGGCTTCAGGACCTCGAAGACCGTCTTCCCAAAGAAATATCCGGCGGGCAGCGGCAGCGGGTGGCACTGGCGCGGGCGCTTGTGCTTGATCCTGATGTGTTGCTTCTTGACGAGCCGCTCAGTAACCTTGATGCTGCGCTGCGCGAAATGGCCATGGAAGAACTCAAAAGGATCCACCGGCAGGTCGGAAAGACGATAATATATGTTACCCACAATCAGGTTGAAGCTATGACGATGAGCGAACGAATCGCTCTTCTGAGCGGCGGTGAACTGGAGCAGTATGATGAACCCCGGTATGTGTATGACCGTCCGGAAACGATGTTCTCTGCACAATTTATCGGAAGTCCGGCTATTAATTTCATTGACGGCGTTATTGCACAAAAAGAAAACCAGATTGGAATCGACAGCCGGATCGGTTTTCTGTTGCTTGACAAAGAGAGGTTCGGAAGGGCCGGTGAATTCACCGGCCGAAAAGTCAAAGTGGGAATCCGTCCGCAGAACATCTCTTACCTGGAACATCGGGCTGCCAGACGCTATTCCGATACCTCACTCACAATAACTGTCGAGCTAATCGAATCACTGGGAGACAGAAGTTTGATCGTCGGTAAAGTTTCGGACGAGATTACCGTGCGGTTTCTCATTACCAGGGAAGCGGATATAGCATTGGACCAGGAAGTGCGGATTTTCATTGACGGCCGGCGGCTTCATCTTTTTGATCCCCGGACACAGAAAAATATTTTTGCCGCCAGGAGGAAAACATCCGGTGAATAACAACCGTGCATCGTGCCTGTGTATTCTTGGTGTACTTTTAAGCGTGCCGTTTTTTTTCGGTGCGTGCGGTGGCGAATCTGAGAGCAATATCAGGAAAAAGCTTGATGTCATTCTTGAGGATGATTGCGCGGCTATTGTTGAAGGTATCCCTGATTCCAGCATCCTTGATTCGGTCTATTATGAAACTGTAGAATATAAAAAGTATTCAAAAGGCAAATATATCAGGAAAGCGGTAGTTGATTTTTATTTTCTCCGTGGTGTTGCCAAAAAGATACGGAGAAAGTACCGCTATCATAATGAATGGGGCAAATGGGACCGTTATCATAATCGATGGATTTCCATACCCGATAAACAAGCTCCGGCTGATGATGTATCTCCCAGGTAAAGCAATTATTAACGTACTGATTTGTTTTCTGATAACCGGCGCCGGGTCTGCCGTAACGGGCAAAAATCGGCTTCCGTCGGAAATTCATAACGCCAGCCTGAAATGTGTTGATCTGGTATACAAAGAAAAATTCAGCAGGGCCGAACAGGAAGCAAAAAAAATAATAAAAAAATATCCGGACCATCCAGCGGGTTATTTTTTCTTTGCAATGGTGGTGTATTCCTGGATGGTCTATTACGAAACAGATAAAAAGGAAGATGAGTTTTATCAATATTGCGATCTGGTAATTGCCAGGGGAGAAGCGATTCTTGCCCGTGACCGTGACAATATATGGGCGAGGTTTTTTGTCGGAGGCGCCGATGGCTTCAAGGGCACGTATGAAAGCCGGTTCGAACGATGGATAACAGCATTCCGCTATGGTTGGAAAGGTGTATCAATCCTGATTGAATTATATAAAGAGCATCCGGAGATAAAGGACCTGGGATACGGTGTAGGATCATATAATTACTGGCGAAGTGCATTAATGAAAACCTTATGGTGGATGCCCGGCGTTTCGGACAAACGTGAGTCGGCGATAGCAATGCTGTATCAGGCAAAAAAATATGGTATTTATACAAAAATGAGTGCGGCCGAAAGCCTTGTAGAGGTTCTCTTGCACGAGAAACGATTCGGGGAAGCTCTTCAGATTGCCAATGAAATGCTTCAGAAATACCCGTCATCGCTGGTTTTTTACTGGGGCAGGGCAAAAGCCCTGTATGGAGAACGAAAATACACTCTGGCGGAAAAAGCCTTTCGGTATATTCTTGGGAGGGTTGAATCTGAGGCATTCGATAACCATTATAATGCGGCATTGTGCCATCTCTGGCTGGCCAAAGTGAATATGGGTCTTCAGCGGTACACACAATGTATCGCAGAGTGCAATCGAATGAAGCATTATCGATTCAGCTTAAAAGTTAAAAAACGGTTGGAATCCGATTTCGGGGAGGCTGAAGAGCTCCGGAAACGGGCCAAAGCTGCGAAGCTGAAAAGCCCGGAACCCCGGTTTGTTCCATAATGGTATGCACAAGCAAAGCGACGTAACCGGGCATATTCAAAAATTTTTCGCATCAGAACCGCTCTTTTTACTCTTTTTGCAATTCCACTTTTTTTGCGGCATAAGCTATTTTACTATGCTCGAGAATAAATCAGCGATACAATACGAAATGGATAAATTGCCGGGATGGCTCAGTGGTAGAGCAGCTGATTCGTAATCAGCAGGTCGGCGGTTCGAATCCGCCTCTCGGCTTAGTCAAATTTGCGGAATTGTCCTCATTCCAATCTTTCAGCCGGTTTTTCTATGGTCACAAAAGTAAAAGACAATATCAGCAACGAATTACCGGCACTTCTGGCGGTCAGTATTGCCCTTTTTCTGTTTCTGTACGGTCTTGGCTATCTGGTCTTTCCTCTCTGGGGATCCATATCCCGGAAACGGGCCGAGATAAAGCAGTACAAACGGTTGCTGTCATCAAGCAACGGCTATGCGGCGATAAAAGCAAGCATAAATGAAAAGCATATCCAGCTTGAGAAGAAACTGAAGAATATCAGCACCGGCTTTGCGGACCCGCGTGATTTTTCAGCGCTTCTCCAGATGCTCATTACCAGGGCCGATGCCGCGGGTATACGATTTGTACGGATGGAGCCTGAGGAGGAACAACGGGAAAAAGACTATATTTTATATCCGGTGGTCCTTGAAATGTCGACAACCTATAATTCGCTCGGGCAATTTGTATCTTCGCTTGAAGGCATGCCCCAACTGGTTAGTGTCGAGCGGCTGGGGATTGCCGCCGGTGAAGGCCAAAAGATCACGGCAACTATCCGGGTAACCTGTTTTTTGCGCCCTCGTGCATAGGAATGCCAGATGAACACACAACTAGCAAAAATGATTGTTTTCTCTCTTGTCATTGTTTTGCTTGCCCTGAGTTTTTCTCAGGCTCTTAAATTGACGAGTGCGGGTAATGGTCCGGATCATATGGACAATTCTCTTTCACTTGTTCCGGGAATGAGCGACCGACCGGTTGTAGAAAAGGCGCTTCAGGCCGCACAGGAGTATGAACCTTTCACCTATGCCGGTGATAACCCGACACCATTCAGATCGCTGGAAAAGGGGCATATTGTTTCCCGTTCGTCAAAGGGCGGCAAAAAAGAGCCGGATTATGTCCGTAACAAATTAATACTCAAAGGCGTGTTGTTCAAAAAACAGCCACTGGCCATAATTGAAGATGAAAGCGGCAAGTCGCATATCTGCGGCATTGGTGATGAAGTGCATTCGCAGAGAATTCTAGCAATCGGTGAAGAGGGTGTCAAGCTGCGTGATCCCCTTGGTTCGTATGAAATTCCCGCCCAGGATGAATAAATACATCGGCAACTCCGGTGCACAAAACCAACAAGGCTCCGCACTTCCCATGGT
>WJKA01000290.1 GCA_014729375.1 Chitinivibrionales bacterium | reverse complement strand
GTGTATCATGGTGTATCAGCAATTACAGCTAAGGAGGTTATATGCTTCACGCACTTCTTGTGATTTGTCTGGGCGCTTTGCCGGCACTGTCGGCAACTATCTATGTCTCGCCTTCAGGTGATGACAACAGTGACGGATCCGAGGGCTCGCCGTTTCAAACCCTTTCAAAAGCACGCGATCATCTCAGGTCAATCGGCCCGGCAGGCAATACGGTCGTTCTGCGGGGCGGCGATTATTTCCTTGAGGAGACCTTTATGCTTGATGACCGGGATGGCGGTACCGAACAGGCGCCGGTAACCTGGAAAAACTATCCTGGTGAAAATCCCCGGATTTTCGGCGGCACCCTCATTACCGGCTGGGAGCCGTATCAGGATAATGTGTACCGCGCGCAACTGAATCTTCCTTCACGCGTGACTGTTGATTCGATGTGCTGGATCCTCTCCGAAAACGCAAAACAGTCTCCGCATGCCCGGTGTCCCAATGTATTCACCGGCCCGGGGCACGGATTCTAGGAAACCCAGGTTGACATTCAAGAGGTCCGCCTGGTGTATCCCGCCCATGAGTTTCCTGCCGATTTTTCAGATGATTTTCACTGCCGGGTTACCAAAGGCGCAACCGGATGGTTTTCGCAGACATATCCTGTATCACATATCGATTTTTCGACGCATCAGGTCAGTACAGAACCGCAGCTCAAGGACTGTCGCGGGCAATATGCGATGATGGGAGCAAAGCAATTTATCGACCTTCCGGGCGAATGGGCCATTGCCGCTGACGGTTATCTCTATTACTGGCCGAAAAAAACGCCAATCGAAGACCAGGTCATTGTTCTTGCCAACCTGCTGGATATAATCAAGATCAAGGGAAGGAGTGCATCAACACCGGCATCGCATATTATCATCGATGGCTTGACATTATCCACCTCGGATTGCACAAAATGGGGATTATCAAACAAAACTGACGCCGGCAGTTTTTCCGGCAATACGACTGCAAACTGCGACGACGACTACTCCCGTCATGCCTTGCTGGTCCTTGAAAATACCGAGCATATCACGGTAACCCGCAGCCGCTTCCTTGCCGCAGGAATCATGGGAATTCTCTGCAATTATTATTCCCAATACAACACGATCACCGGCAACTGGATAGAGGGCGTCAATTATCACGGCGTCTGCCTTCAGTCCTACTGCCAGGAAACCGGCCCGTATGATTACATCAACAGAAACAATACCGTATCCAGCAATTATATCTACCGGACCGGTCGCCTCTGGAGCAACGGCGCGGGTATCTACATGCACCAGAGCGGCAGAAACCTGATCGAATACAATGAAGTGCGAGAGATGCCGCGGTATGGCATCACCATGAAAGGCGGTTTCGGCCCATCGGATATGACATTGATAAAAGATAACATGGTCCGCAACAACGATGTGTCCCATTGTATCCATTCCACCAACGATTGCGGCCTGATCGAAGGATGGAATTTCGGTCCGAACGACAGTATCATGCATAATTATCTTCACGACACCTACCATCCCGCTCGAGATGTTCGTACATACAACACTACGCAGGATCCGGCTGTGTCGACCACCCCGGAGTGGCAAAACACCGGGGGATTATCGCACCGTCAACCGCTCTATCCCGACGGTCACCGGCCGTCCTTTTTCTACGAAAAGCACGCTGTTTCCAATGTTGTCGACGCCAAACATGGATATTATGATCAGACAATCACACCGTGCCGGTCCGGCGCGATTGATGCGGCTGATTTTATGAACTGGGATGAAATCGGTTTGCGGGACGATTTCAGGTGGTACGGCCGGACCCCGGCCACCGATGATCTGGTTGAAGAGTGGGAATTTCCCGAATAGATTGTGCACGATCCCGATTATATACCGGAATACATGAAGCGTTTCAATAATGGGACCGGCCTCACCGGCACCTATTTCTCCGATGCAAATTTTCAGAATGAGGTCAAAACAAAGGTCGATTCGATTATGGCGTTTAGCTGGTACAAACAGAACCCCACCGGGAGCGACCTGTTTTCGGTCCGGTGGGAAGGCTATCTTGTGCCGATCAGGACCGAGCGGCACCGTTTCTCATGCTGGATACCCAAAAACTGGAAAGTCAAGGTCTGGATCAACGATACGATTCGATTGCATGACGAATCTTATACTCAGTTTGGATTCTGCCATTTCGGCGACACCTTGACCGAGCCGCTGGAGGCCTATACGTATGTACCGATCAAGGTCGAGCTGGCCAGCGGCGGAACGACCGGCTATTTTTCACTTGAATGGTACAGCCTGACTGCAATTCCGACTATGCCGATCATGCCGACCCAGCTCTATCCGAAAGATCATGATACCACCACGGCGCCCGAAGGCTATCAGGGCGGCCCCGCGGTAGCTGCCGCAAGCAGACATCGCGGACCACCTGCGGAATTTGCCCCGGAAATCCATTTCCTGGACAATCGAATTCATATCGCTATCGGAAACTCCGGCGCGCATTCAGTCAAGGTCCTCTCGCTGACCGGCGCTACCAT
>WJKA01000289.1 GCA_014729375.1 Chitinivibrionales bacterium | reverse complement strand
GGTGTACCCTTATGATTAAGCGCCACAACCTGATTCGCTTTGTTGCTCTGGCCTCTCTGGTCACTCTCTGCGGCATTGGTTGCACAAAGCGGCCGAGTGAGGAAGAGCTGGCAAAACTTGACCAGGCACGAGCTGCTGCCGAAAGTGCGGAGAAAAAGCTCGCCGAATTACGAAGTGAACGAATGGAACTCGAACGAGTACTGGCAGAAAAACAGGCTGAACTCGGTCTTCATCAGGAAGAAATTGAAGACCTGAAACAGAAAATGGCAACCCACGGTCAATAATCACTAATTAATTAACATGAGAGAATTGAAGACATTAGGGAGGAGAGGTAAGATGAAAAAATTGCTTCTTTTTGTTATTATACTCAGTGCTTGTGCTTTTGCACGAAAAGAACGAACAGGAGCGTATGAGGCAAATCCTGAAGAGTACGATACCATGACAATCGAATCGTACGAAATTGCACTTGCAGAGGCTCAGAACAGAGAAAAAGCGGCCAAAGAGCAGATCGCCCAGGAACAGGCCACAATCGAAAGCCTGAAGCAGCAAATTGCAGATGTCGATCAGCAGATTGCCGCCGCTATTCAGGAAAAATACGATATTCTCGGAATTACCGAACAGGATGTCATAGATGCCGAAAACGAAATTGCCTCAATACGACAGGAGCTTGAGCTTCTGCTCGGACTTTCTTCAGATGAACTGGCCAAGCGCATCAATGATATCAAAAATCTCGAAGCGCGGATAGCGGCTCTTAAAGCAAAACCGGTATCTTATTTGTGGCGGATAAGAGACCAGATTAAAGAACTTGAAGAGCTTCTGGAGCGGGTGAAAGCCAACCTGCCTGATAAACCGCTTTCATACACTGTGCGTTTGATTCCCGAACGCAGAGATTGCCTGTATCGTATTGCGGAATACGATTTTATTTATGCGGACCCGGCGCAATGGCCGAAAATATACCGGGCGAATAAGTCAGTTATTGATGGAAGCTATGAGCGATATCAGAGGAATGTTGAAGAGCCGAAGTATTCCCGGGCCGAAGATTTGATTTTTCCCGGCCAGGTATTTGATATTCCACGATAAGCATGCTGTTGTCGAGGCGTTTCCTCTGAAATCATTCAATTCTCTTGCATATTCAGGCTTGAATCCAACGATTCAAGCCTTTTATATTATATCAATCAATAATGGGTACTTATCCCGGGCTCCTCTGTTTTTTCCGCAACCTGTATGCTTTATTGGCTGAAAAAAATGCAATAATCCGGCACGTTTGATATAATTTAAATTTCTCCCGGACAAAGCATAGCAGATATGACTGAAAAACAATCACAGAATAAAACCGGCTCACATTCCAGAGATACAAAAGCAAGGAATGTAAAGCGGGACACCGATTCCGTTACTGCTGTGGGGCGCACAACCGGAAAATTTCCCCGCATACGACGCATCTTTGCTTCACCGGCAACAATTATTGTGTTCACGGCGGTTACAATTATCGCTTTTTCCCCCTTTGTTTCAACAGTACAAACGTTTGACCTGCCTAAAGAGGGTGAAGTTGCAAAGGAGACGGTTATTGCTCCATTTACCTTTGATATCCTCAAATCACCGGAGGAGCTTGAGCGGGAACGTCAGAAGGCTATGGACCAGGTACTGCTGGTCCTTGATTTTAATGCCGGAGTTCAGTCGAGAGTTCGGAAGAAATTCCTTGATTTGCGCAATATTATCGACAGTCTCTCAGCCGACCGGATTTCCGACTCGATTAAATTGTCAATCCGTTCCCGGTTATCCAAGGAGCTGCCTCAAAATACAATCAAAAGCCTCCTGAAACGTCCATATTTGCTCGATGATGCGCTTTTTCAGGCAGAGCAGGCACTGGAGAATGGTATTTGTGCGGTTCTTCTCGTTCCCTCTGAGAGTGCATTGCAGGACCTCAGAGAGAAATATAACACGCCGTTTGAACGGTACCTTATTTATGATAAATCCTATGTAACCCTTCAGAAAGACACCTCCTACACGCTGACGGTAAAACACCAGGACATACCGGTTAAAGAAATAGCTTTGGAAAATATTGTTAATTCTCTGAAAATCGAACGGATGTTTGATCATGAGGCCCTTAATGCGCTGTATGAGCTGCTTGATACCTATATGCAGCCGAATGTTACGGTAAACGGGGAGGCCACCGCCAGGGCCCGTCAGAGGGCGGCCCTGGAAGTTCTGCCGATCAAGGGAAAAGTGATAAAAGATACCGAGATAATGAGAAAACACCAGGTGGTGACCCGTGAGATGATTGAAAAACTCAGTTCGCTGCGTGAAGCGCTTCGCAAGCAGTACAGTATTGCAGATCATCTCAAAATTATTGCACGCTATTCCGGACGGTCGCTTCTGGGTATTATCCTCCTGGTTTTTCTGGCTCTTTATATTGCAAAATTCCGGCCGGAGATTGTCCGGAGCAGCAGGCACATGTGGGCGCTTTCATGCATTATTATCGTACAGATGGCCATTATCCGGGCGAGCATGCTTCTGGTGCCAAAATTGTTCAAAAGCGCGCCGGAATTGAGTGCTGTTGTCCCCGAGTATCTGATACCGACCGCGATTGCGGCGATACTGGTGACAATACTTTTTGACCTCGAGCTGAGTATTGTTGTCGGAATATTCTTTTCAATCCTCTACGGCATAGTTATGGGATTCGAACACGGCATGTTTCTCTATGCGTTGTTCGGCTCCCTGATCGCAGGCTATTCGTACAGGAACATACGGTACCGGTGGGATTTTTTCAGGGCAATGCCGCCGGTCGCCGGCATATATGCCCTTTTTATTCTTATATGGCACCTGGTTGGTTCGGAGTTGTATCCTCTTGAGATAATCCAGAATATAGGGCTTGCGCTTATCAACGTAATTACGGCGACATTTATTGCCATGATGCTCAGCGCAATATTCGAGAATCTGTTTGATATCTGCACGGATATGACGCTTGTCGAACTGGCCGACATGAACCATCCTGCACTGAAACGGTTATCAATCGAGGCGGCGGGAACGTATAATCACAGTGTGCTTGTGGGCAATCTTGCCGAATCGGCGGCGGCACGGGTTGGCGCAAACCCTCTTCTGGCGCGAGTGGCATCGTATTATCACGATATCGGAAAGATAGACAAATCGGATTATTTTGTCGAAAACCATATTACCGACAGGAATATTCATAACAAGCTGTCCCCGCACATGAGCGCTTTGATTATTTGCTCTCATGTCAAGGAAGGGATCGAGCTTGCCCGCAAATACAAGCTTCCCCGGGTAATTCATGACAGCATCCGGCAGCACCACGGGACAAGCATGGTTTCTTTTTTCTACGACAAGGCTGTTGAACAAGACCCGCATAAACAGGTAAAAAAAGAGAATTTCAGGTATCCGGGGCCGATACCCCAGACAAGGGAAAATGCAATTATCATGCTGGCCGATTCCGTTGAGGCTGCGTCGCGCAGCCTTTCAACATCATCACCAAAATTGCTTCGTGAACTGGTAAAAAAGATTATACGGGACAAGCTCAACACCGGCCAGCTTGACCAGTGCAAGTTAACGCTTCGGGACCTGGATAGAATTGTTGATGGATTTATGCCTGTTTTGCAGGGAATTTTTCATTCCCGGGTAGAATACCCGAATAAATCTTAACCAGGAGGGGGATTGTGGCGGATAATAAAAAAGCTTTTGTTCGAAAACATGTCTTTATTAACAGGAGACTCCAGGGACAGTATATGCTGACCTTTCTCGTGCCTATGCTTATCATGATGGCTTTCTGGCTGGGAACACTCTATTTTGCATCGCAAAGCATTATTAACACCACCGTCACTATAATCAAAAGGGATATCGACAATACGGTTGCCGTTGAGTTGCAGGACAAAACTGATCCGGGGGTGGAAACATATAAAAATGCTATTGAAGAAATTCGGTATTATCTCCGGGGATTTTCCAGCAATAAGGAATATCGCCGGGCCGTACTTCATTCACTGCTCTGGATATTCGGTGCTGGTTTTTTCCTGGTGATTATCCAGATAGTTTTATTAACTATTTTCTTTTCGCACCGTCTTGCCGGCCCGATATACCGGTTTGAGAAGGCGTGCCATTCATTGATTGAAGGCAATTATACCAAAGAAATCCGACTTCGGAAAAATGATGAGATGAAAAATCTGGCATCGCTGTTTAACGATGCAATCCGGGTAACCAGAGAGCGGCTCAGAATGCTGGAAGATACGTCGGATGAGAAAAAGAGAGAAGAAACTTTGTCTTCAATACAGATTTAGTGTTGATTTTTTTCTGAAAAAGATGTAATTTATAAGCTTTCATATTTGCCGGGATTCCAGGGATTTTTTTTGAGAGGACAAATGTTTTCGACACGAAATTTTAAATTATTCGGATTAAGCATAGCGCTTCTTGCGCTCGGCTATTTGCTGCTTGGTCAGGGGCCTGTCGAGAATCATTTGTCGTGGAGTGTAGCTCCAGCTATCCTGGTTATCGTATATTGTGCGCTTATTCCGTATGCCATTCTTGCGCAAGGTACAAAGGAGAAGCGCAGCAAAGAGAATACAAAGCAGGGCGTTTAGCTCAGCTGGTATAGAGTGCCTGCCTTACAAGCAGGTGGTCGTAGGTTCGAATCCTACAACGCCCAGTTGGACCGGTAGTTCAGTTGGTTAGAACGCTGGCCTGTCAAGCCAGAGGCCGCGAGTTCAAGTCTCGTCCGGTCCGTTAAATTTTTCAACTAAAATTGCCCTAAAT
>WJKA01000288.1 GCA_014729375.1 Chitinivibrionales bacterium | reverse complement strand
TGTGGCTCGGGGAGATCATAAGCATGCAGCAGCAGATATTACATCGGGAACAATAGACAATGCCCGCCTCGATACGGATTTGCAGGATCTTGCCGACGGTAGTTTGTCCGGTTCCAAAGTTGGCTATGGCATCAGCGCATCGAATATTTCTTCAGGTACGCTTTCGGGATCGAGGGTGAATCCGGATTTCTGGAGTACAAGTGGCATCAAAAATATCACTACTAACTATGGAATAACTTTGGGGCATTGGAACAGGCCCAAAACTGATGATCAACTTCTTATCTTTGCCACAACTAATACCGACCATGTTTTCGGATGCATTGGAAGATGGAAACACGACAATTCTTATTCTGCAATATGGAATTTTGCTAATTATGATAGAGATCAAAGATTCAATTCAGAAGCAGTTTTTTATGGGAATCTGAATGTATATGGCAAAACAGATGAAGGTGGTGGTGGCAGAATAGGAGCAGGACAATACTCTTCAGATATGGTATACCTTACACATAACGGAACGAATGCAAGACTGTATACTGACGTCGGCCAAATAAGAATCGAGCCCCAGTCTTCATGCTATATAGCCGGCACACTTGAAACATCAAATGGAACATGCAGTTGTTCCGACAAAAGATTCAAGAAAAAAGTTAAGCCATTGAAAAATTGCATTTCTAAAATCGAAAATTTGCAACCGGTTACATTTAACTGGAAAACAAGAAAACATCCTGAAAGAAACTTCCCCGAGGGAAAGCAACTGGGCCTGATTGCTCAGGAAACAGAAAAGATAATTCCGGAATTAGTACATACGGATAGTGAAGGTCACAAAGGGATTTCATATGACAAATTAACAGTTGTTCTTTTAAAAGCTATGAAAGAGCAGCAAAAGATAATTGAAAACCAGGAAAAGAAAATATCCAGTTTGGCCAATCGGATAGAAAAGCTGGAGCGATCAAAAGGTTATTCAATGAATTCGCAATGAATTCATTAAATAACCCGTTCTGTTTTATAGCGAGAATTATGCGCTTTTCAGCATTTTTGAGCGTGCGCGTGCAAGCAATTGAAGAAATACACCGCCGCCTCCATAAGTGGTTATCATCACCAAAGGAAACAGCGGCATAGCAAAGCGAGCCCCTCCAAGCATTCCGGTAATCAAAACTATATAACTAATAATAATCATAATCATTATCCGTATCGGCGGTAAAACAGCCTTGTTGAAAGGAAAGAGCAATAAAAGTCCGAGCTTAATAACATTTGCTGTTGCCGTCAATAAAAGAATTAATAATAAAAATTTCGGCTGCTGCATTAATGCATTCCATATTCCCTTGTAGCCGTATTTGGTATAAGCCATCATAATGCTGGTAGAGTCATCATTTCTTTTTCCAAACAGCGCATACAAATCATATCTGCCGGGATCGATAAAAAAATTCAGAACTCCTTTAGCACTCATTACCATCAAATGAGGCAAATGCTTTTTTGCCTGCTCAAAAGCTGCCTGAGAAATGAATCGCTGACGTTTCTCAAAATTCGCTATTGAATCGCTTTGTGCAAATATGCTGTCAACGAATTTCCGGGCCCTCGCCGGGCCCTCACTGCTTCGCAAAAGATAATAGCAGTTTGTATTAAGTGAATTAAATGTTGTTATGCTTGAAAAGTGGAAATATCCGGTTCGTCGTGCATTCCATCCACTATATATCACTACACATGCAATAGCACTGCATGCCCACAATAATGGGCTCCACGATCGCTTTCTCACCGAAAGAATTATCATAAATATCATATTAACCACAGTGAAAGGAAACAAGACCGGTTTTGTCAGCATTCCCGCTATCAACGAGAAGGTATATAGCACAAGGAATTTCTGACCTCCTTTGTAAACATATAGTACCCAGAAAAATACCATACATATAAGCCATGTCTGAAACAAAATTTCACTCATTATCATGTTGGTGTAAATTAATTGACTTGGAAATAGAACAATCAATGCAAACATTAATAAATATGGCTTTGCTGAATGGAATACTATCGCGATGGTTTTAAGAGCAAGAAAAATATTAAATATGCTCAGAATATTTTGAAATAAAATGATCCATAAATGTGATGATGTAAAACGCTTGATTATTGCGATAAAAATCACATACAACGGAGGTCTTACTGTATAATTGGCCGGGTCAACTGGTTCTTGAATGTTCTGAGCTAAAAGGATGCCGTATTTATTGATATTTTCCGCAGCGCTAAGGTATCCGGGCGAATCAAGCGTATATAAATTTTGATGCTTGCATTGCCAGATAAATACTCCACAATGAATCAAAAAAAGGGAGACCCAGAACAAAGAAGAAAACATTCCGGATGTACCCCTGTTCCCTTGCTGCATTGCACGAAAAAAGCGAAAAATACGGCGCGCTACTCCGGAGAAATAATCCATTTTTCAGGAACGCTCCTCTTGATATTCATTTTCAGCATTAATATTCCAGATATCTTTTTTATCAAAATTTTTCTCAATAATATGGTCTACCGCAGCCATTGCGGAAAGCATTGAATGGTCCATATTATTATATCGATGCATCCCATTTCGACCGATTGTATACAAATTATCAAATGAATTCAGATATTCCTGCAGAATATCAATTTTATCATAGGTGCCCCAGTATGCAGGATAAGCTTTACATGCTCGAATGACACACCCGGTTTGCATATCATTTTTATCAATAAATCCAATTCGATTAAGCTCATCCGCAGCAATCATGATAATTTCTTCATCAGGGAGATTCCAGAAATTATCGCCTTCAGAACAGAAATATTCAAGGCCCAGCCACTGCTTTGAATGATCTGCAACAAGCCAGGGGCTCCAATTTTTGAAAAATTGTATCCTTCCTAATTTAACATCCGTATCATGAATATAAATCCAGTTATCTTTCAATGGAGAACCATTAGTATCACATACTTTTAGTTTATCAACCAAGAGCCCTACAGTAATGAAGTCACGATATACCAGGCCCTTGGCAATATCAGCTATTTCTTTCGGGGGGGGTGGGTGAAGAGACAAAATCAGCTCGGATAATGGCATTGATGAAATTAAATAATCACATGTAATTCTACTTGTCTCCGTACCATCAGGCCCTTTAATATCAACAGCACTGATTTGCCCGTTTTTATGATACATTACAGCAGCACTTTTATTGGTATAAATCTGTCCTTTCAAATGAGCAATTTCCTGTGAAACCGTTTCCCAGAGTTGCCCCGGCCCAAATTTTGGATAGAGAAAAGTATCAATTAAACTGGTTTCAATTCTCGATTGTTTCAAATGCAGCGCCCGGGAAATGCTGTGTGTAACAACCTTTCCCAGAGACAAGCCCTTGATTCTCTGGCGTCCCCAGTCAGAGCCTATGTTTTTGCAGGGGATGCCCCAGACTTTTTCTGTATAACCTTTAAAAAACATCCCATAAAGCTTACTGCCAAAACGGTTAATCATGAAATCTTCAAGATTCCGCTCAGGCTTAACCGGGGCTAATTTTGATTTGATAAAACTGACAAGCGTGTCAATCGAACGTCCAAATCCAATCAGCTTCAATAATTTTGTGTCCAGTCGTATCGGGTAATCGAAAAGCTTCCGCTCATATAAAATGCGCGATAAGCGCTTTCTAACCAACATGACCTTTTCGTCCATTTCTGCATCGGAACGAGGAATATTTACAAAGTCTTTATCGGAAAAATTTTCGATATCCTTTCCCGCTTCAAGAGGAACCATATTCAGCCACCACCGCAAAACCCTGGGTGATTTTGAAAAAAACCTATGCCCCCCTAAGTCAAGGCGATATCCGTTATAATACTCAGTTCTGGAAATGCCGCCAACACGATTAAGTGTTTCTGCTACAATAGGCGTAATTGAGCTGCGGGTTGCCAATTCATATGCGGCCGTAAGCCCTGCCGGGCCTGCACCAATAACCATTGCTGTCTGTTTGCGAGGAGTATGCATGCAATTATTTACAGGTCGGCTTACTGAAATATATGGTACTCTGAATATGCTTTAAAACATACTTAATTTAATAAAATACTACAAACGACTGTCTGACAGGCCTAAAAATTGAAAATTATAAAATATTTGATTATATTGGAGTAATTTATCAATTCAAAACCGGTAGTTTTCATGGCCACTTGATAAATAAATTTTACATCTGATTCATCTTTTTGTTGCTTGAGGATATGTAGGCCATAAAATGCCGACCTATTCAGAAATCACAATTAACGATCCGAACCCAATCAAGCGATATTTCCAGAGGAAACGGTATGCAGACGCACTCTCCTCTTTAAATGCAATTTCAAATTCTTTTTCAGGAAACATTCTGGATTTCTGAGCAGGCTCCGGAGTATTATGCTCCCTAACAGGGATAAAAATAGCCTCATAAAACACACCCGCATTTGCAGTACAGTATTAGTCACCAGGAGCGAAAATACCATATAGCGTATCTGGTTGAAGCCGTGAAAAATTTCATATGAATAATCAAAAGCCTCTGCCAATTTCCATCCTGAAACAGTAACGCCAATTTCAGCTCTGGCCCCGGACATGAGTTAGAATCCATAATTCCAGGTTCTATGAATTTGCAGCCCGGATTCTTCGCTAAATATTTTCTCCTCAGGATATACA
>WJKA01000287.1 GCA_014729375.1 Chitinivibrionales bacterium | reverse complement strand
TTACCAGCCAGGGACCGGGGACTGCCCTGGAATTAGGCCTGAAGCTTGTCGAGCTTCTTTACGATAAAGAACTGGCCGGCCGCATTGCGGATGATATTGTTACAGCGAAGTAAGAACGGGCCCGCACCTGCTCCGCTGCAAGAGGGAAACCTCACGCCTGCCTGGTGGTAAACCGGGGTGTATGCGTTGTACAGAGAATGTGGCTTCCGGGATTTGATATTTGCAATTTGGTGTTTGTGATTTGGGCATTTAACAGAATGAGGAGTTTTACATGAGTAGTGTTGATATTGAAACAATGCTTGGTGATGAAGCCGAAGATCTTTTAGGACACACCTGTACGGGGCTCCCCAGAAGCATGCTTCATGTACCTGGCCCGACCTGGATCGACGATCATTATTCACCATCGGACCGCTCGATCCGGGTATTGCGAAACATGGGCTCTCTTTTTTCAACCGGCCGCCTCGCTGACACCGGCTATATATCGATCCTTCCGGTGGACCATGGAGTCGAGCACTCGGCAGGAGCCGCATTCAGTCCCAATCCTGCATATTTTGATCCTGAAAATATCGTTCTTCTGGCATTAGAGGCCGAGTGCAACGCAGTAGCGTCGACACTCGGCGTGCTCGGCTCGCTTGCCCGTCGTTATGCACACCGGATTCCATTTATTGTCAAGCTGAACCACAACGAGTTGCTGTCGTATCCCAACACCTGGGACCAGCGTGTTTTTGCCTCGGTAAAGCAAGCATTTGAAATGGGTGCGGTCGGTGTCGGCGCGACCATATATTTCGGTTCATCCGGATCCCGCCGGCAGATTGAAGAGGTATCGAACCTGTTCCATCAGGCACACAGCCTGGGCATGGTTTGCGTACTCTGGTGCTACCTTCGAAACATGGAGCTGAAAGAAAAGAATGCCGGTCTACCGATTGCCGCCGACCTGACTGGCCAGGCAAATCATCTCGGCGCGACAATCCAGGCCGACATTGTCAAACAGAAACTCCCGGTTCCCCTCCACGGTTTTGAAGAACTCGATTACGGCAAAACCAGTTGTGCAGTCTATGACAACCTGATGTCAGACCATGTTATCGACCTGGTGAGGTATCAGGTTGTCAATTCCTATGCCGGCCGGTGCGGACTTATCAATTCAGGAGGTCCCTCGGGGGAAAACGACATTGCAGCAGCAGTGCGCACCGCGGTTGTTAACAAGCGCGGAGGCGGCATGGGCGTAATCTCCGGAAGAAAAGCATTTCAGCGGCCTCTGAGTGAAGGCGTTGAGCTTCTTCATGCAATTCAGGACGTATATCTTGACACGAGCATAGGTCTGGCCTGAGGGAAGAACAAGCGAACGAGGGCACGTGCACACGCCTGTCCCGATAAATATCGGGAAGTGCATGTGGTTACGATTATTCACCACCTCATTCCTGGCCTGCGCGCGTTGGGGGCCTGTCCCGGGCTTGTTCCGGGATTGAACATTGAGTGTCTTGAATGTATTGCAGCCCACCCCTCCTGTCACGACCAAGCCTGCAGGCGAAGGCTCCAATTCTTTCGAGTTTATCTTCTCATGGCATGAATATTGCATTTCTCTAAGGCTGAGATAGTAGAATTTACCCATATGTTTTTTCAAGGAGTTTTAATGGGGCGGTTGATCATACTTACAGGGCCTTCATGTGCAGGTAAATCGCCTCTGTGCAGGGCGCTTGCGCGGCTGCATCCCGAAATGTACCGCATGCTGGGAAAAGTGGTGCTTTACAACTGCCGGGCACCGAGAATTGGTGAAATTGACGGCAAGGATTATCACTTTGCCGCCAGAGAACAGGTAGAACAGTACATCAAAAATGATTCGTTTCCGGGTATGGATGTCCGCGGAGACCTTCAGGCACTCGACATCCACAGTCTTGCCCGGGACCTTGAAAAAAGTGATATGCTGTATGAAGGCAATCCGTATATTGCAGAAAAAATGATATCTCATTCTCTTCTCAGGGAGTTCGGTACGCTCGGCATTTTTCTCTCACCGTTAAGCTGTGAGGAAATGCGCTTTATTCATGCTGTCGACACCATCGAACCGGCATCATATATAACCGAAATAATGCGAAAAAAACTTCTGCGGAGAATGCGAAAACATAAAGGAGAACTCTCGCTGCCTGATTTGCAGGAAATCGAGCGCCGTGCGGGAACGGCATACAACGAGCTTACCATGGCACACCGGTTCGGTCATATCATTGTTAATCATGACGGGGAAGACAGCGAAAACTGGAATGCATTTTATTATCCGCTTGGCGACGCCCGGCTTGCACTGACTGCATTTGTCAAACTTTTAAAAGCAGAACCATGCGCCACCGAGCACTGGGGGGATGAACCATGGACATGACTGCACCCCCCGGGGTTCAGGGCCGGACAATCCCCCTTCACACGCCGGATTACAGAGTCACTCCCGGAACGCAACCGCGCCTGGAGCACATTCCCTCACGGGCCGGGGAAAACACATGGAAAGGGCCGGCAAAAAAAATGCGTGCTGACCTGCGAACGCACCTTGTTAACTTGCATAATATCCTCTATGCCGAAGGCGGCAGGGGGATACTTGTTGTTCTTCAAGCCATGGATGCCTGCGGCAAGGACAGTACTATCAGACGCTGTTTCGGCATGTTGAATCCACAGCGCTGCAGAACACACAGTTTCAAACAGCCCGACCGGCGTGAAAAGAAACACGATTTTTTGTGGCGGATTCATTACCGCGCACCGGCACGCGGCACAATCGGCATTTTCAATCGATCGCATTATGAATCGGTGCTTGTGGAAAAAGTAAAAAATCTTGCGCCGCCGGAAATAATCGAACAGCGGTATGAACATATTAATGCTTTTGAGGCCATGCTTGCCGATGAGGGAACCGAGGTGATTAAATTTTATCTGCACGCAAGCAAAGCGTATCAGAAGGAGCGGCTCGAGCGGCGGCTGCGCCGGCCGGACAAACGCTGGAAATTCAACAAAAACGATCTTGCGGAACGTAAATGGTGGGATGATTATATGCGGGTGTATGAAGAAACGTTCCGACGATGTTCGTCCACGCATGCGCCGTGGTATATCATACCTGCCGAACGACGGTGGTTTCGTGATGCAGCAATCCTGAAAATACTGGTTGAGCGCATTGAGGCCCTGGGCCTTGAACTTCCCCGGCCCGACCTGGACCTGCAGTCAATTACCATACCCGATTGATTGTTCGCATGAGGTTTTTAAGCTATGAACAGAATCAGATAACAAGGAGCAGAAACTATGAACGGCAAAAATATTCCGGGATCAATTGAAGTTGACAAACCTGTTAAAGTATATGTTGATCATACATTGTGCAAGACGATTGGTGCATGTGTACAGATTGCGCCGGAACTTTTCAAATTTACTCCGGGCACCAAAAAAGCGGTTGCAGTCATGGAAACAGTACCACCCGCGCTTCTCGGGCAATGCAAAGCTGCCGCGGAGGCGTGCCCGTACAATGCAATCACAATAATCGGGTAACGCCGCATCCGTACCGCTGATTTTTACATAAGGGTCATTTCCCAAAATTGGAAAATAAATTTGCAGGAATGAAAAACGGGGGGGGACAGACAATACCGACGGAGCGGCGATTGTTACGCGCCTTCATCCCGGTGCATATACGACCCGGTTTATCAAATCCGGGCCGTATTTTCCGAACAGCCGGAAACTTCATTTACAATTGCGCCAAAGGGACCTCTGCACCACGGCTCAATTGTCAGGTAGTTGATACTATCCCGTACGCCTGCAGTTCTCGCAGCGACACTGGCCGCAGAACGGCCGGCCGCAGTACGACCAGGGCCCCAGAATTGTTAATCACCTCCGGTTCCGGCCGCGTGGCCGGCCGGTCCTGAACACAATCCGGTCGAAAACAATGTATGTAAAAAATATGGTTATCACTCCCGCAACAACCGAACCGGAATAGATCTCACCGGTAAGCGAATGAATGGCCTGAACAATAACCTGCGTCAGGAGATAATTGATCACCACTATGCTGACAAACTGTACCAGCTCCCGCCCTGTTGCCGAGTATGCCGTGCTTCTGAAAATGATAATTTTGTTTATCACAAAATAAAACAG
>WJKA01000286.1 GCA_014729375.1 Chitinivibrionales bacterium | reverse complement strand
CAGTTTGGGCAGGTCAACGGCTCCTTTCTGTCCACTGACCTAATTTCCTTAGAATATTTTTAACCCGGCTATTGGTGGTGGGTTTTTTAATTAAATTCCAAATACGCAGAATGTTCTACTACTCCGTCTTTTCCCGTCCGGACACGCCTCCATGTTCTTTTATGAGCGTTATCAGCTCATCATGTTTGGACCGCAGTGCCCTGTCAAGCACAGTCCATCCGTGATTGTCCTTTGCGTTCACATCAGCACCGTTATCAAGTAGAATCCTGCAGATGTCAATATGTTCTTTTTCCACTGCTAAATACAGCGGAGACGTACCGTGTTTTGTCAACGCATTCACATCAGCTCCTTCTGAAATGAGGAACCTGCACATCTCTTCACGACCATGGTTTGCTGCGTTGTGTAATGGTGTATAGTCCTTCTGTGCCCTGCCTGAATTCACGTGTGCTCCGTTTTTAAGCAGTATCCCGGCAATATCAATATGCCCCCGTGAAGCTGCCAGTTCCAGTGCAGGGCTGCAGTCTGTTGTATCAGGCAAATTAACATGTGCCCCTTTTTTTATCAGGAATGTGCACATTTCAGGCTGGTGTCCTGCCACAGCCCAGTCCAGGGGCCGTGTCCCGTTCCGTTGTTTTTTGTTTATATCAGACGGGTTCTTTTTTAACCGTTGTTTCAGCTTCTTGATGTGCCCCAAAGCAGCTTCAGTAAAAATATCTGCCTTTGCACCGTTTGACAGCAGGAGTTCACACACATCCGTATGAGCATTGTACGCAGCATTGTGCAGAGGGGTCCATAGTGTGGACACCTGTATATGATGGATATCAGCCCCGTTGTCTATGAGAAATCTACACACCTCAATATGCCCTGCACCTGCAGCGTAATCAAGCGGGGTGCTCAATCCGAAGGGGTCCTCTTTGTTTACCTGTTCAGGGCCTTTTTTCAGTATTTCTTTAACCCTGTCCAAATTGCCGTGTTCAGCTGCATCATAGATATCCTCCTCTGCCTGAACGGACAGGAGGACAGTCGTACACAGCAGTATCACGTATAGTAGGATTCTGGCAGGATACATGGTCACCTCCCCCTCATAAGATATATAAGGTGCCCGGAAAAGCCCCGGGCCTGCATTGTGCTATTCCTCCAACTCCTCATCAATACGGCCTTTGAGCACATCCTCAGATGTCACACCAACGAATTTTTCCGCCATTTTACCGTCCTTATACAGGATCACCGTTGGTATGGACTGGATACCGAGCGACGCTGCAGTATTTGGATTCTCATCAACATTACATTTACCGGCAGTAATACTGTCTTTGTACTCTTCTGCAATCGACTCGATTATAGGCCCCTGCATTTTACACGGCCCGCACCAGGGTGCCCAAAAGTCAATAAGTGCTATTCCCTCACTCGTAATATCTGCATAGTTTGCATCCGTTATCTCGACTTCATAGTCCGATGTCATGTCTTCCCTTTCTTTATTACACAATAAAACATATGTCCATTACGGAGATTTATATTAGCCTATAAAACGTAATTTTCAAGTAAAAAAAAGAAAATATTGTAATCTAATGAATAGTGACCACCCCATACACCTCAGGGGCCGGGATGTCAAACGCACTACAGTCATTAATAGGCATGTCCTCTACGGCCGGGCCTGAATAGACCCCCTGTCTCCCTGCAGCTCGGGGTATTGTTACATGAAGCGGATCACCTGTAATATCTTTATTGAAATTAATAATGTGCAGGGACATGTCTCCCGGCTGGTCCCCCTGTATCAGTTCTGACACGACCTGGTCACTGCCAGTGACCCGTGCTGTAAATTCACTGTCAATTGCCCATTGTGTAAGGTCTATGAGCTCGTCAGGATTTTCAACAGGAAGGATGTTCTCCATGCTCACCCACGGCCAGTCATGCGGGTCTATGACAAATTCAAACCTTTTTTGAAGCTCGGGTATATAAATAAAACGCCCACTCCCGAACTCCTTTTTTTCAATGGTGCCCCCCGGCGTGAAATCAAAGAACTCCTCCAGGCCGTGCACAGGCTCTCTGGCGACGTGCCATTTGTTGAACCTGCCTGTGGCCCCTGTTGCAACGACCCCGCCCCCGTTTTTGCAGAAGTCAGCAAGCCTGTCCAGCCATTCATCAGACAAACATTCCTGTTCAACAAGGCACACGGCCCTGTACCTGTCAAGGTCCTCTATATTATTATCATAGATGATGGTAAACGGAACGTTCTTTATTAAAAGGGTCTGTTCAACCGCGTAAAGAGAATCATGCACATATGTACAGTTGTAATTACATGAGGCGGAATTTCTCAAAACAGCTACATCATAGATATGCTCTTTTTCCACAAACATATCCTGGTGTTCACGGAAGAAATCACCAACGTCAGAGAAATTCATTACCCTGTCCATGCCGTTTATTCTTCCATAGCCCTTGATATTCTTTCTGTAGGTGTATACCTGGTGAATAGCAGTCGGGAGGTCTCCTCCGCCACCTGTTACCGGCACTCTGAGCGACTGTGACATCTTG
>WJKA01000285.1 GCA_014729375.1 Chitinivibrionales bacterium | reverse complement strand
TCGGCAAGGGCTATGCGCTTTATTTCAGGCAACTGCGCATCTTCAGCCTGAAGAAAGATCGGTTCCGCATACAGGATATAAAGCTTCTTTTTGTCAAAAAGGGGAATAGCCAGAAGGTTTCCCCTGATCACCCGGGAGCCCCGCTGTCCCCAGAGTGTCATGGCCTGGGACATTTCGGTGTCCTGGTCCAGCCGCGCTTCAATCTGCCGCGGCCCGAGCACCTCGACACCTTTTGGAAAAGTGAATACCCGCAGCTTGCCGTAATCGGGCATGTCGCATATCCCGGCCATCCAGGCATTGATCACGTTTTTGTTGCGCGGGGTAAACGGCATTATCAGTGAAAAAACAATACCGTCTTCTTCAGGATAATCGACCATCACGTAATAAGGGTCCACCGTCTGGAAATTGTCCCGGTATCGCTCGGTGGCAAACTGCCACACATCCTCGCGCTGGTAAAAAACCGCGGGGTCTTCCATGTGATAGGTGCTGTAAATCTGCGATTGAACGACGAGAAAATCGACGGGATACCGGATATGCGCCTGTATGTCGTCCGGCATCGAACCCATGGGTTTCAGCAGCCCCGGGAAAATGCGCGCATACGTCGAAATAACAACGTCGTCTTCATTAACGATATAGAACTCGACGCTCCCATCGTACGCGTCAACAACCGCTTTTACCGAATTTCTGATATAATTGACACCATAAAAATGGGCCAGGTCTCCGGTGTATTTTTCAGAATAGGGATAATTGCGCGATACCGTATACGCATCGATTATGTATTTAATATGCCCATCTTTGCTGATAAACGCGTACGGATCGCGGTCGAAAACCAGAAACGGCGCCAGGTTCCGGACACGCTGCATGATATTCCGGTAAAACAGCACCCGGGATTCCGGCGAGAAATAGCCCGAAAAAAGAAGCCGGTAATCATCGAATTTCCATGAGTAAAAGACTTTTCGCATAAATGAGCCGACGCCCACGCCCCCGCGCCCCTCATATGTCGTATAAACGTTTTCATCACCCGACGGATAATGAAACTCCTTCTGCGAAGTACGCACAAAAACATAGTCGTTGGTCCTCTCTCCATAATATATCCCCGGACGGTTGATGGTAAATTCCCGGGGACCGACCTGGGGGGGGATATTTTTTATCAACAGGTTGGGCCCGCCCTGGGGTAGAAATTCATGCACCGGAAGCAGCACCAGTCCGTAACCATGCGTATATTTCAATTTCCTACTCACCCAGGTCTGCGAATTGGGGTCCAGATCGTTCTTTGCCAGCTCCCTGGTTGAGAGCATGACCTGACGATAATCGTTGCCGAAATGGTACCGGTCGATATCAACATCATGGAATTCATAATAAAGTCTGATCTCCTGCTGTTCTTTTAAATTGTCAATAAGCGCCCGGGGATCCCACAGCCGTATATTTTCGAGCGATCTGGTATTTTGATCGACAATTGACGGCGTAATATCACGTCCCGCATCATATTCACTCTGTATAATATTGTCATCATCGATACCGTATGCCATCCGCGTAAATTTTATATTATGATTGATATACGGCTTTTCGAGCGTGATTTCATTCGGCGTCAGCACAAGACTGGTGACAATACCGGGGACAATTCCGATAACTATGATAAGGATTGCCGCTGCAAGGCCGGGGATAATAAATAACTTTCCCCACTGCACCGAGTTGTGCCGTACTCCGAAAAACGCGGACCGTGCCTTTGCAGAAAAAGCGCATAGCAGCGTACTAAGCGAACACACGGCATAAACAACCATTGCAACAATATATGCCAGCCGCCGGTAATGGATATCGACATACCCAACGCCGTTTACCACTCCCTCGGTGGAATACATCAGCCTGAATATCGCCAGATACGAATTAGCGGCCATGGCCGCAAGAAACAGGCTTGCCAGGAAAAACAGGTGCCCCCTGAGAGAGCCGATTTGCTGGAAATCATCGGCAGTTATCGTACTCTTGCCGGCTTGCGTACCGATAAATCCGAACAGCCGACCGCCGATTACCGCAATAAGGGTCACGATAATCAGAGAAAACAGCCAGGTGAGTACTGCTGAGAATAACGGGAAGGTGAAAAGATAAAATCCCGTGCTTTTATTGTAAACCGGATCTTTGATCTCACCCGGAACCCTGTTGACAAAAAGAAGTATTTCGTTCCAGAGGCCACTTATCCCGAACCCCATGATCAGTGCAACGGCCACGGCAATAATTGCCGGATATTTCGGTGTCCCTGTTGACAATTTCTGAGTCGATGTTTTCATCATGAGATAGACAAAAACAAAAGCAGCCACCGCGCCGACAGCATAAAGAATGATCCGCGAGCCGACCACTGTCCAGAACCGTTTATCATATCCCAGGTTTTCAAACCAGAGCAGATCGGTATAGAGCGCGCCGAATATATTGAACGCAATAATAATGAGCAAATCAATTATTATGACTGCTGCGGAATTGCGCAGGCCTTTTCTGAATTGCTCCCGGGAAACACGACTCGATTTCTGCACTGTCAGAAACAGTGGAATGCATCCAAGCAGAAAAAAGAAAAAACCAATGTACGTAAACATGCGACCTCCTGGAAATCACTACAGCAAAAAATTTATTAAGCCGTATAGTGCAATAAGTATGCCGGAATTGTGAAGGCACCCTTTTATGCAGGAAAGACCTGCATTTCCATTTTTAACAATTGGTATTCTCAGATCCGGGAATTTCCGGCAGTATTGGTAGAAAAGAACGGTGCTATCAAGATGCTCCCTGGTGTACATAGCCTGTCTGATAAATTCCTTCATCGGGAACAAACTTCATGCTGCACTTTTTCTTCCGGAAGAAATTAATCATTTTCGTATTATCGGAAAGTGCCAGGGCATGTATGCGTTTCCACTGCTTTTGCCGTGCTATATCGACCGGGAAATCGACTAAAGCTTCACCAAGCCCTCTACTCTGCCATTCGTCTCTCAGGACGATAGCGAAATCCGCGGCATTACCGGCTCCGGCAGCCTGAAATCTTCCCACGCCCAGTATTTTCTCTGCGCCGTTGTGCTTTCCGAAATCCGTGCCAGTTCTCCAGCCCGGGCAACGAGCGTATCAGTCGCCATAACTCCCGGCCCGCCGGCATTGGTGATAATCGCCAGTCTGTTTCCCCGGGGACCGGTTGCATCGACAGTGCTTCAGTAGGGAAGAGTTCGACAATTCTGTTGACACGCACCATTCCCGCGCGTTTGATCGCATCGCTGTACAGAGCATCCTCACTGACAAGGGCGCCGGTATGCGATGCAGCGGCACGGTCTCCCCCTTTTTCGCAACCGGACTTGACAACCACAATCGGCCTGTTCATGGCTTACTGTAATTTTCGTTCCATTTCCCGAAGTAAAACAGACTGACAGGACATGCACCGGATTATGTTCATTGATATGCATGTTTCGCAATTATGCGAATCGGATTGTCAGATCCGGGAGAAATGTTCGTGCCTGTGCGCGATTGCCGGAAGAATGCCCGGTGTGGACCGCTGTATAGTTGATTGCACGTTCCTGCAGCAACGGCTGGCATATATTTCGCTTTTCAGGAATTCATAGTACCGGTATTTCCGCTGTACTGTATTAAGGAGTTGATTCTATGACGCCGGGAGCCTGGTATTCATCGGAACAGACTCTTTTCAGCGTATGGGCACCTTTTCGTAATGACGTGAGGCTTGAAATCCTTACCCCGCGAAAATCGGTCCATTGCATGGAAAGAGATGAAAAGGGTTATTATCACTGCACGGTCCCTGCTGTTTCTCCGGGCGCCACCTACCGGTACATCCTTGACAATACGCTCCGCCGGCCCGATCCGGCGTCATTTTCTCAGCCACAGGGCGTGCACGGTCCGTCACAAGTGGTGGACCACGGCGCATTTCACTGGGATGAAAAGGGGTGGGCCGGCATACCTGCACATCACTATATCTGCTATGAACTTCACTGCGGGACATTTACCGATGAGGGCACGCTTGCTGCGGCAGCACGGCGATGTGATTATCTGTCGCACCTTGGCGTTACCGCGATCGAGCTCATGCCGGTAATCGATTTCCCCGGCACGCGCAACTGGGGGTATGACGGGGTCTTTCCGTTTTCGGTACACGGCACATACGGTGGCATGGAGGGCCTAAAGCAATTTGTCAATGAGTGCCACCGCAATGGTCTTGCAGTGGTCCTCGACGTGGTCTACAATCATCTCGGGCCTGAAGGAAATTATCTTCGTGATTTCGGGCCTTACTTTACAGATAAATATACGACCCCCTGGGGTGAAGCTGTTAATTTTGATGGCCGGTACAGCGATGAAGTTCGTGCGTATTTTATTGCCAATGCCCTGTACTGGTATGAGCGGTTTCATATAGATGCTTTGCGGCTGGATGCCGTGCATGCACTATATGATTTCAGCGCGCAGCCGTTCCTTGCCCTGCTGGCGGGGGCGGTCCATGAACACAACGGTCTGGATTCCCGGACACGCTGCATATTCGTGGAGAGCGATCTCAATGATTCCCGATTGATCAGGCCGTATTCGCAAGGGGGATACGCCATTGATGCGCAGTGGTCGGATGACTTCCATCATGCGCTCCATGTCAAGCTGACCGGGGAACAGGCCGGTATTCTTGGAGATTTCGGCGGCGAAGACACCGTCGGCGCGGCTTACACAAATCGGTTTGTTTACGAAGGCCAATATTCCACATTCCGCAAGCGGTCGCACGGCAACAGGGCGCGTGATCTGGCGCCGCAGAAATTTATCGTGTGCATTCAGAATCACGATCAGGTCGGCAACCGCGCCGAAGGGGAGCGGCTGAGCAGCCTGGTCGATTTTGAAAGCCTGAAATGCGCGGCCGCGGCAACCATACTCTCACCGTGTATCCCGCTCCTGTTTATGGGTGAAGAATACGGGGAGACCAGTCCATTTCTTTACTTTGTGGACCATTCCGACCCCGGCCTGAAAGAGGCCGTGCGGTCGGGAAGAAAGCGGGAATTCATGGAATTTCACGAAGGAATCGAGCCACCCGACCCCTTTGCTCCCGAAACATTTCTCCGATGCAAGCTCTCCTGGAACGCCGTGGAACGGGAACATCATGCCCTGCTGCTTGAATTCTATCGCACGATAATCCGCATCCGGAAAAAATATCATCTCGGTGAATGCGGCGCACCAGATAACGCTTCACCAGAACAGCACGCCCGGGGAAATATCATCTCGCTTTATTATGCAACAAAGGGGCCCGGCGTCGGCTGTGTCTTTAATTTCAGCAAGGACCTGGAACAAACCGGCAAGCTTGACTGGCCCGACATGGAAAAAGTGTTCGATTCAAGTGACGTGCACTGGCGCGGGCCGGGGACCCGGTTCCCGGAATTTAGCGCCGGGCCGCCTGAGGGCTGTTGGATACAGCCGCGAAGCTGTGCAGTATTCACCACCCGTACCAATTCAGATACCGCCCATGAATAATACCACGATCATACCCCAATCAACATACCGGCTTCAATTGACGCCATCGTTTACTTTTACCCATGTTCGTGAGGTACTCCCCTATCTGAAATCTCTTGGTATCAGTCATATTTATGCCTCGCCGGTAACCCGTCCGTGTCACGGCAGCCTGCACGGGTATGATGTCTGCGATCCGCGTGAAGTCAATCCGGAGCTGGGGACCCGTGACGAACTGGTCTCGCTCCTTGAAGAAATACGGGGCAGCGGCATGGGATGGATTCAGGATATCGTACCGAACCATATGGCCTACAGCGCAGAAAATCCCCTGCTTATGGATGTTCTCGAACACGGCCGGGCATCCCGTTATTTCGATTTTTTCGATATCCAGTGGGAGCACATGCACCCGAGCATGCACCGGAGAATACTTGCCCCGTTTTTAGGCAAGCCGCTCGGAGAGTGCCTTGCCGGCAGCGAAATCTCGCTCCGATATGAAAACAAACGCCTGGTTCTGGCCTACTATGAAAAACGATTTCCCGTTCGTCCGGAAAGCTACTTTGAAATTTTCAGCCGCAGCATGCACAGACTCAGGTCGCATACCGGCATCGGTGAATCGGATTATATCCGCTTTGCCGGCGTGCTGTATACGCTTCATAACCTCGACGACACCCGGGACCTACAGGAGCGATACGGCCAGTCTGCAATGTCGCTGCAGGTATTTCATGACCTCTACAAACGCTGTGAACCGGTTCGGAGCTATATCGACCGGACACTCGCCGAATACACCGGTGTGCACGACGCCGGGAACCAGGACCTGCGGCAATTGCTCGATCACCAGCATTATCGGCTCTGCTACTGGCGCGTGGCCTCGGAAGAAATCAATTACCGCCGTTTTTTCACACTCAACGGTCTTATTGCGGTCCACGCGGAAAAGGAGCATGTTTTTGATACCACTCATGCGCTTTATTTCGACCTTGCCGGCCAGAAGCTTATTGACGGATTGCGGATAGACCATATTGACGGACTTTTTGATCCTTTCGCCTACCTTAAAAGGATCCGCTCCCGGTTTCCTGAACTGTATATTGTCGTTGAGAAAATTCTCGACCATGAAGAATGCCTTCCGGCATCCTGGCCAGTGCAGGGAGATACGGGTTATCAGTTTCTCAACCGTCTCAACGGCATTTTCTGCAACCAGGCGCACGTCCGCGACATGAGCGCAATTTACAACCGTTTTATCGGGCGTAAAATCATTCCCGCCGAACTGCAGGTCAACCGGAAGCGTCTGATTCTTCACAAGCACATGGTCGGCGAC
>WJKA01000284.1 GCA_014729375.1 Chitinivibrionales bacterium | reverse complement strand
TGGTCCTGCTGATGCAATGCGCGGCGTTTTTCCGGAATGATTCCTGTCGATAATAAATGCACATGCCGCCTCACGCCAGTCGCTCGAGAGGAATCCGGCGCATTCGGGCGCCAGATACGGTCTGAGGCTGCTAAGCAGCTCAATCGATTCATCAACCGCAACGACAAGCACCGGAAAGAATTCATGTTCGATAAGAGAACATGCAGCGATCGCTGATGCAAATGAATTCGGTCCGTCACAGAACGTAAGGTTCGGGCCCTTAATTGTAAATTCAATGGCGAGCTTTCCGCCCATGCTGTTGTGGACAGAGGAAATGAAATGCCGGGGAGAGCCGAAACCTGTCTTGTAAATAGAATCCAGAAAGTTCCCTGTTTCATCGAGTGCGCCAAACGCTGTTGAGGTAATGATCGACCGGGGAGTATCGGTGCCTTTGTCAATAACCAGCTTTGTCGCTGCATATGCCATATGCCAGATCCGGGGATCGCGGCGTTTCAGGCGCGGAGGGATGTTGCGGTCCCATCCGCTGTCACTGTCCGGCTGAATTATCGATGATGCCTGTATGTGCAGTTGTTTCATACCCGCGGATTACTTCCCTTTTGAAAAAATCATTGCAGCGTTATTGCCTCCGAATCCAAATGCATTTTTCAGCACATGGGTCAAGATTTTCTTTTTTTCCGGTGATGGTGAATTGCCGATACGCTCATCCATTTGGGAAAATCCGCCAGTGCACGGCACAATGCTTGCATCCATACAGCATAGTGCAAAAATCGTTTCCAGTATTCCTGATGCGGCAAGGGTATGGCCGATACTTCGTTTCATCGAGCAAAAGGGCGGCAGTTTTTGGAAAACAGACTGCATTGCGTTCATCTCCGAAAGGTCATTATCCGGCGTTCCGGTACCGTGTGCGGCAATCATATCAATATTTTCCGGAGCCAGCCCGGCTTCACTGAGCGCGGCTCTAACTGCCATACACGCTCCCGAACCTTCTGGATGCGGCGCTGTCATGTGATGTGCATCGACAGACGCTCCCCATCCCGCAGCAAAGGCTGTTGGTTTGATAGAATGCTTTGCAGCATACGCTTCAGAAGCAAGCAGTACTGCACCGCCGCCTTCGCCCAGGCTGATACCCGCCCGGTTTTTGTCAAAGGGCCTGCAGCCGGAGGGGTCGATCAACAGCAGGCTGGAAAATCCTCTCACAGTCAGCATGCACAACGGGTCCGACCCTACCGCCAGGCAGAGGTCGCAGGAGCCGTTTTCGATAAGCCGCTTTGCCATGCCTATTGCGTGAAGCCCGGTCGAACAGGCGGTAGAAAGGGTAAACGATGAACAAAGGGAAAATTCTTTGCAGAGAAGGCCTGCCGATGCAGTCGGCTCGTGAAATGCAAGCTCTGTATCTGCTTCGGAGATGCTGTGCGGATCCTCCAGAAGTTTTGCATAAAATTTTTCCGAGCGTACCATGCCGCCGACCGTGGTGGCAAATACCAGCCCGGTCCTGGCACCCGAGCGGTCGGGGACAGATGCAAGTGCCTGTCTTGCCGCTTCCCGCGCCAGTGCATGCGTCCTGTTCGGACTGCGATTGTTTTGCGCACCGGGAATTTCCCGGGTAATCTGGGCACAGAGGGGCGCCGCTTTCATCCTGCTGTCAAACAGCGACAAAGGAGAAAGACCGTCATCGCCTCTGCGAATCCGCGAAAAAGATTCTTCAACCGTATTTCCTGCTGCACAGACGGCCCCTGTACCGATTATCGGGATTGACGACATAGTAAATAGTTTCGTGCGGATTCAGCTTACTGCAAAGACGTTTCCTGGTTGTGAAGATTTCCCTGTTATTTCTGCGGTTTGTTTTCCTCTATATATCGGGCGATAGCCCGGACCGACGAAAAAACCTTTCTTCCGACATTAACATCGGCGACAGTGACTCCGTACTCTTTTTCCAGCAGCACGAGCAGTTCCAGTGTGTCGATTGAATCGAGTCCAAGCCCGTCACCGATAAGCGGAGCATCGGGATCGATATCATCAGGCTGAACATCACTGAGATTGAGTGTTTCGATAATCTGCTTTTTCAGATTTCCGATAAGTTCTTCCATTAAATTTCCTTATCCAGCGAAATGTGGCCGGTGTATGAATGTGTATTTATATCAATTTCACCGCAATTGTCCGCGGCAAGAAGCGAAATCAATGTATAAAAATACAATTCGTCGGATAATTCCGCTTGCGAATCATGTCTGTACTGAATATCCAGGGATATTTTCGGGCATGGCGTCCGACTGCGGTTTTGAGCGGTGCAGAGCAATGCAAAGGCGTAATTTTCCGTAGCCGGGATGCGGTCGAGAAGCGGAATTTCCCTGTGCCGGGGGGCCAGTGCGTTCAGGGCCAGCACTATCATGGAATCTGCTTTGTTGTGCATTAAGGCTTTTGCAGCAAGGACCAGTGCAGCCAGACCGGAAGAGCCCCGTTCGCTTACCACGCGATTGGGTCCCATACATTTATAATAGATAGCAATATCAGCCACTGCTGAGGAGGGAAGCGTTGCCGAAAACATGGCCGGACTTGGAAATCCCGATATCACGGATTGCATGTAGGCGATATCGGTTGAAAATGATCCATACGGTGAGCCGATACAGATGCCGGTCCGTTCGTGATTCTGTTCAGATATTCCCTTAAACAGCAATGATGCCGCTGCAAATGCCAGTTTCTCGGCGAGCTGGAGTTTTCCAAAGGAAAGATACGGCTTATCGAGAACCTGTTTCCTCCGGATATCATCCGGGCCGGACTGAGAGGGGTCCCAGCCGGTACCACCCGCAGGGGAATAGATGCCTGTTTTGTGTACGCCACCAAATGAATTGATATACATCGATGCTTTCATCAGTGGGATTTCTCCAGAATAACTGCTCCATTCACGCCGCCGAATCCCGCGGACAGGCAGAGCACGACGGGCTTGTGCAGGGATTGGGGCTGTGCTGAAATCTGTACCGGTTCTTCAACACCGCTTTTCATAAATCCATAAGTGGGGGGCAGTTTCATCCGGCGAATAAAATGTGAGGCAAGGATGGTTTCGCATAATGATCCCGCACCGCTTCCATGCCCGATCGCTCCTTTGAGCGAAACACAGGGCGGTATGGCAGTGCCGAACATACTGAATAGCGCTTTTGCTTCCATTGCGTCATTGTAGAGCGTGGCTGTGCCGTGGCATTTTACTCCGCCTATCTGAGAGAAGTCGCGTGATGCGTTTTTGCACGCAGCTTTTGCCGCACCAAAGAGTCCGTCGCCGGTCCTCGATGGCCCGGTCCGGTGATTTGCATCATTGGAGCTTCCCGCACCCGAAATAACAATATCGCCCGTTTCCGGTTCCCGGTATGAAAGAAGCACTATTCCTGCGCATTCCCCCGGAGAAAGACCGTTGCGGTCCTCATCGAACGGACGGGCACGCTCCGGGGACAGCGCACCAAGGGAGTGAAATCCGGAAACAACAAACCGGCACAGCGGCTCAAAGCCAATGAGCAGCGCATGGGCAAAATCCCTGTCGGAAAGAAACTCGGCTGCTGTTTCAAGCGCAATCGCGCCGGATGCACAGGCATTGGAAATTGCCAGTGTCTTTGAGAATTTGCTCCCGAAAAGCGAGGCAACAGAGTTCGCCTGGTCATCAAGCAAGGTTAATGCAGGTGGTGCATATGAGTTATCGTTTACCCAGTGTTCGAGATGGGCCAGCTCACCTTTTGCAGAGCAATAGATCAGAATTGTGTTTCCGGGGTCGATTTCAGAAAGATCACATGTCTGTTTCAGTATTTGCGCGGCATCGGGAAGCAACCGGTGCGCGGGATTTTGAAAAGGAGCATAGCCAACCGGGATTTCCAAAAACGGGCCGTGCCGGATACCGCTGTGTCCCTGAAAAAGCGCTTCGACCGTTTCTGCAGTATCTCCAAGTGGAGTTATGCATGAAGCCTGGTCGATAGTTACTTCTCTGGCCATAGAATGCTAATATAGTTTTTTGCAACTCAAGACATAATCCGGAAAAGGGCCGGGTGGGCCTGCAAAGACAGCCGGGGAAACCATAATTCCGGTGCGGAGCATTTCCTTTGCATTTATATGGGTTGCTTAATCGGTTTTCGCTGCATTTGTGACATCAATGTCCTTGTTTATATAGTATTGGTTATTTATATTATTGCCGGAAATTGGTCCATTCGCTGATTTCTGATATTTATGCCTTTCCGATCAGAGAATGTCAGCGGTGGTTCCGGCAAAGTATCAGTGTCATTGGCAGTTTAATTACCATATCTAAACCAGGGAGCTACGCATGAAAAATAACCCCGGAATCATGGTGCTGACAGGAGTACTTGCTGTATTCTATGCAGGATGTAAAATAGATACCACAGAGCCGGCAGAGGCGGATACGACGCCTCCTGTACTGGTGCTTACCGATGGTCCCGATAGCCTGATTATCGGTGAGACCTGGACCGAGCCCGGCTATGTTGCGCTTGATGATGTTGATGGTGATATCAGCGCAAATGTTGCTATTGCAGGTACGGTCAATACTGCTGTTGCCGGTCTGTATCAATTGACTTACTCAGTTTCTGATGCTGCCGGCAATCAGATTTCAAAGATTCGCGAGATCCTGGTCATTGATACAGCAACGGTGGACACAGTTCCCCCGGCATTGGTACTTACGCCGGGCGAGGATACAATACTGGTTGGTGGATCATGGCAGGAGCCCGGGTATACTGCTCTGGATACTGAAGACGGCGATTTAACCGGCAGTGTGGTCATAACAGGAAGCGTTGACACTGCGGTTGAAGGCGCCTATGAGCTCAGCTATGCTGTTTCAGATAACGCCGGTAATCAGGTATCAAAAAACAGGGTTGTATATGTTGTAAACCGTGATACCACAGCGCCGGTAATCGAGCTGGTGCCCGGCGATACGGTTCGGATCGGCACATCGTGGCAGGAACCGGGTTATTCTGCTTCAGACAACCTTGACGGCGATATTACAGCCCGGGTTGTTGTGTCCGGGCAGGTTGACAGTACCAAAGCGGGAACGCATTCGATTACCTATACCGTCTCCGATTCTGCGGGTAACAGCACAATAAAAATCCGGAATGTTATTGTGGTGCTGCCGTCCTCTGCCGTGGCTTTTTATCCCTTTGACGGCGATGCTTTGGATAAGAGCGGAAACAGCCTTCACGGAACTGTAATCGGGGCCACGCTTGCGGCCGACCGTTTCGGAGTTGACAGCAATGCGTATCATTTTGACGGAAGCGGCTATATTGAAGTGCCTTACAGTTCATTGCTTGATTTTCAAGGTGCATTTTCAATAAGTGTCTGGGCAAAATCGGATATTCCCCCTGCCGATTACAGCGCGGCCGGAGGACAGGGATTTATTATTTCAATGGGATGGGGAGGCAGCCGGGATTATGCAGTCTCGACCTTTCCCGGCGCGGGCATCCATTTCCGGTATAATGATCTGGACATATCCGACGCCTCGGTTGATATCGAACAGTGGCACCATTATGTAATGGTTTTCGACGGATCATATCTTTCCGGGTATGCCGACGGCGTTTTGATTGATACACTTTATACCGGACAGGGTACCATAGCCGATAATCCATTGCGAATCGGGTGTGAAAGTAAAAATGTAAACAGGCGGTGGACCGGCTCGATAGACGATGTCATGCTGTTTGATACTGTTTTGACAACGGATAAGATTGCCGCGATCAACGGGCTGGGAACAATCGGCGGTGATACATCGCTGATTGCCGACATATCGGACACCTCCACCACAGATACGACCACCGATACCGCCACCGTGGTCCGGAACCTTCGGGCAACAATTACCGGAACTGCCGGAAACCTTCAGCTTGTTCTCTCCTGGGACCCGGTCCCGGATGCGTTTGCCTACGGGGTGTGGTTCAATCAGGGGCCGGTGGTGAGCACCAATGATTATTACAGAGTCGCGGTAAACAATTCACGTACGTTTACATCAGGCGAACTCGTTGAGGGAAAGGAATATACCTTTGCGGTGAACTGGAG
>WJKA01000283.1 GCA_014729375.1 Chitinivibrionales bacterium | reverse complement strand
TATGGAGAGAAGTGACGGGAACTCGGGAGGCCCATACTGGTTCCTTGCAGTCTGGTGCGACGGCAAGGGTTTTTCCGTACGACAGAAAAGGAGGCGGAAAGGCAACGGTGTGGGAGTCGGATACACTCATAGTACTCGGAGTGCGTAATATCGTCTCATTCGGCACCCCAGAATTTTCTGGTTCGGCACCCTGAAATTTTTTCATTCGGCACCGTAGAATCATTTTATTCGGCACTTTTTTTTATGATGCGATAATAGGGTACCGAATCGCAATCTGACAAGCCGAACCGGCAATAATGTTATCCACAATCGACAAAGCGATGCATTATTAACCTGAAACAGGCATTTTATTCTATTCCACTCATATTTCTGGAATAGGAGGATAAAGATGCCGGAAAGGAAAAGTATGCGTCGTATCAAAGAATGTCTTCGCCTTCATTTTGACTCAGGATTAAGTCAGAATGTCATTGCCGGAGCGCTTAAGGTTGCCCGTTCAACTGTCTGGGATTATCTTCGTCGAGCTAAACAAAGCGGCCAGAGTTGGGAAGAACTGCGAAAATTATCGGATGAAGAACTGGAAGTATTGTTGTTTAGCCGTCGTGATGCAAAAGAGCAATCTCGTCCTGTTCCAGACTGGGAGAAGGTGCATAAGGAGCTTCATTCTCATTCCTATATAACAATGCAACTGCTGTGGGAAGAATATCTTGGGAATCACCCCGATGGGTATTCCTACCCACGGTATTGTGTTTTATATCGAGAGTGGGCAAAACGATACAAGGTATATAAGCGCCAGAGACATATTGGTGGGGAAAAGCTTTTTGTGGATTACTCGGGCAAAAAGCCCCATATCCGTAACATCCGTACTGGTGAAGACCAGGCTGTTGAACTTTTTGTTATGGCGTGGGGTGCGTCTCATTATATATATGCCGAAGCTCATGAGAGTCAGCAACTACCTGATTGGACCATGGGGCATCGGCGAGGATATGAATATTTCGGCTGCGTTCCCCATATCGAAGTTGATGATAATCTTAAAAGTGCGGTAACCAAAGCATGCCGATATGATCCGGATCTTAACACCACCTTCACGGAATTTGCCGAGTATTATGGCGTTGCAATTATCCCTGCGCGCCCAAAAGCGCCAAAAGATAAGGCGAAAGTTGAAAATGCGGTTCTGATTGCTCAACGCTGGATACTGGCCAGACTCCGCAACCGGGTATTCTACAGCCTTGTTGAATTGAACAGGGAGATACGAATACTTGTGGAAAAACTCAACGATAGACCCATGCAAAAACTTCCCAAAAGTCGTCGTCGGCTTTTCCACGAACTTGACAAGCCCAATGCCCTGCCGCTTCCCTTGCGGCCTTTTGAGTATCGGGAATGGTACTATCCCACCGTCGCCTTTGATTACCATGTAGAAGTCGATAAAAATTTTTATAGTGTACCCTGGATTCTTGCGTCCCGGACAGTATCTGTACGGTTAACGAAAAACACTGTTGAGGTTTTGCATAAAGGAGAACGTGTGGCTCTTCATCAACGAAGTAATAGTGCCCACCACTATACTACATTGGACGAACACATGCCACCTGCCCATCAAAAGCATATTGAGTGGAACCCCACTCGGCTTTATAAATGGGCCGAACAGATCGGGCCAAATACCCATAAACTTATCCAGAAAGTTATCAAAACAAAATTCCATCCCCAACAGGGATTTCGTCCGGCGGTCGGCATCCTGCGGTTGGCAAAAACTTATGGCAACCAACGTCTCGAATCCGCCGCTGCAATCGCCTTGAAATACACGTTTCTCCGCGTACGGCAGATAAGGGACCTGCTCAGGTATGACAAGGATAAAGGCTCGAAATCAGATGGTACAGTTGTCAATACTCAACAAGTACGTGGAAAGCACTATTATGCAAAACAATCGTCACAGCAAATCTTGCCATTATAAATGAAAGGATAAATCATGATACAAGCGACTTTAGATAAACTCTCTGATATGAAACTGTATGCGATGGCCGAAAAGGCAAAAGAACTTAATGAGAGCCCAAACGCATCCAACCTCGAGCCGGTGCAGTTTCTCTCCTTCTGTGTTGATGCGGAACATCATAAAAGAAAGCAATCCCGTCTTCGGCGGCTTCTGAAAAATGCCCGGATTAAATTTTCTACAGCAAGCATTGAAGAAATCGACTTCAAACAACACCGGAATCTTACCAAAGAGTCGATGGGTGATATTATCTCGGGCACTGCGCTGGAAAACAAATGCAATATTCTAATCAGTGGATCCACCGGTGTAGGAAAGAGCTTTATCTCATGCGCTATAGCAAACCTCGCCTGTCGGAAAAATCTTCCAACACAATACTTCCGCATATCTCGCTTTTTGGAATACATGGCTGCTCAAAAAGCCCTGGGGCAGTATCTGAAAACTATCGAAAAGATAGGATCACTTAAACTGCTTGTCCTTGAGGACCTGGGACCGGATGTCATGACAGCCGAGCAACGTAATATGTTTATGGAAGTTATCGAGGAACGATATCTGGTCTGGCCGACAATAATTACCAGCCAACTACCATTCGAGCAGTGGTATGATGTTTTCGGTGACCAAACAGTAGCCGACGCCATCTGTGACCGGATTTTTCATAATGCTAAAAAACTCAGACTGGAAGGAGATTCTATGAGAAAAAGCAACCGCCGTTCGGCACCCTGATTTATTTTATTTAAAAATCGCTTTGTCGCTTGCGGTCAAGCCGAATGAAACGATTTTAACCTGCCGAATCGACGAGAATACGCAATGTGCGCGTCTTACGCCGTGCACGGGTCCGCCACACTGCGCTCCCGCGCACATTCCGTCCAAACTAACGCAAAGATTCGAGTATGCGCTAATACACAAGGATTGTCTCTTTTCTTCCCCTTTAACGCAGCCCGGTGAGAT
>WJKA01000282.1 GCA_014729375.1 Chitinivibrionales bacterium | reverse complement strand
GAGTATAACAGAGTAAGCAGCGCAAAAATATGGATAAACGGTCAATTAATATTCAGAGAAAACGATTTTAACCAACAAGTTGCATTTCTCGAAGAAGAGATTGATGTTTATGCTGAAAATGAAATTACTGTTCTTTTAAAAAGTAAGCCGAACAGTGCTCTTAAAATAACCGTCTATTGCACCGACGACAAGCCTCCGACTATAACTATTATTTCGCCTGAGAACGAAACTCTCAGCACTAATAACACTCCGCAGATTGCAATCGAATATAACGACATCGAATGCGGCGTCGACCTGAGTTCGCTGCAAATTCTTATCAACAATCAAAATATAACGAATCTGTTTACTATCGATTCATCATCGGCAACCTGGATAATTCCGCCTCAAGAAGCGCTTTCTGAAGGCATAAACACGATCAAGGCCGTTATCGCAGATAGAGCAGAAAACTTTTCAGAAGATCAAATAAGCTTCACTATCGACATTTCGCCCCCCGAAATTATAATCACCAGTCCCGGACAGGATACCATTCTCAATATAACTCCCGTCCAGGTGGAGTACACCGCAGACAGTGAATCCCGATCACGCATTGTTGCGCTCGACGAAGGTCTGAATGAAATTATCATCGACAGTACCGATGCCGCCGGAAACAGAGGTGCTGATACGGTGTATGTTACGCTCGATACAATCCCGCCGTTGGTGGAGATCATGCAGCCGAATAGCGGCTGTGTAACTAATAATCAAGCAATAGATGTAGAATGGAAAATTGACGGCATCATACAAAGCGATCAGCTAACCGAACTGCTTGTCGAAGGCGATAACAGCGTGATAAGAACTGCCGTTGATGAGGCCGGTAATGTCGGTGCAGATACTGTAACAGTAACCCTGGACGCCCAGCCGCCGGTTGTTGAAATAATTTTTCCGCCCGACGGCTATTTCGCCGGCCAGACTCCAGTCGAAATTCAATGGAGTGTTGATGGAATCCTGCAAACAGAGCAAACCGCTGAAGCACTTCAGGTTGGTATCAACAAAATTGTCCGAAGCGCAACTGATGCTGCGGGCAATTACGGTGCGGACAGCGTTTCGGTCCAGCTTGGTACTCTTGTTCCCGATGCTGTCGGTATGACAATCGATACGGCAGACAGTATCATATCCGGTGCATATCTTAAAAGAGGAACAACAGCCTGGGAGTACAAGGAATCGATTGCCCTTGGACGGGTGATTTCTCAGAATCCTCAGGCCGGCGATACAGCCGATATCAATACGAAGGTTGATCTTGCAGTTTCATTCGGCCCGCCGTCAGCCGACCTTGCCCCGGTCAGTATCGATATCAGCGGCATTGCAGTTGACGGCCAGAGTCTTGAAATGAACGGGATTGCTGTTGTAAAGATCATAAACTGCGGAACAAATACTGTCTATACAAACTATTCGGTAACGCTTTTTGAAGATTCCGATTATGACCGGGCATTCAGCGCCGCGGGTGACAATATCCTGGCACGCACAATCAATTTTATGCCCCACAATCCGGGAGATACTCTTTTTATAGAAAGTGAAATTATCGACACGGCACAGTTTAAAGGTAATTTGATATCTGCTTTTGATGACAGTGAAAATGAAGTGCCGGAGAGTGATGAAAGCAACAATTGTATCAACAGTATGCATTCATGCATGGAAGAAAACCCTCCGTCTTTATCAATAAATCCGGTAATTGAATGGAAATGGAGTCGGAGCGAAATTAATTATTTGTCGGATGAAATAATGACAACACCGGTTGTCGCCAATTTGACAGATGATAATAATGACGGTGTTGCGGATGAAAAAGATATGCCTGATATCGTCATTGTTACATTCGATTATGACGGCTGGAAATATGCAGGAACGCTACGGGCATTAAGCGGCGATTGCGGAAAAGAACTGTTTACAGTTGCAAGCCCGCTACTTTTTCCTCCCGCCTGTCCCGCAATTGGAGACATCGACGAGGACTGATACCCTGAAATAGTCGCTTTAAAAAGTAATGGGGAGAAGATATGCTTCGAGCACGACGGCACTCTGAAATGGGTTTCGGGAGAACCGTTTGACAAAGATCCCTACGGGGGTTATTCATCTGTCAGGCGTTGGGCCTATGAAATAGCAATAGCAAATATTGACAATTCCGGATTGCCGGAGATTGTTGTCGGAGACGAAGTGCTTAACAGCGACGGAACCATTCGCTGGAAGGGGGAAAATCATGATTCCCGTTCCTTTAACGGCTCGGCTGTTGCCGATATAGATATGGACGGCTGGCTGGAGATTATTGCCGTGAATACGGCATATGCAAATGATGGGTCGGTTCTCTGGCATAATTCGAGTTGCAAGGACGGACTAACTGCGGCAGGCAATTTCGATGATGATATTTTTGCGGAAATAGTATTGATAAACAGGAAAAACGGCGGAAGGATATATCTTTTGGAGGATGATGGAACAATTAAATGGGGACCGGTTAATTTTGACGGGCTGGGAGGACCTCCGGTAATTGCCGATATTGATAATGACGGCAAGCCTGAAATAGGAACTGCAGGTGATAATTATTATTATGCAATTGAACATGACGGTTCATTAAAATGGAAGGTTTCGATTAATGATAATAATGGGATTACAGGTTCATCTGCTTTTGATTTTTTTAATGACGGCAGTTCTGAGATACTGTTCAGCGATCAAAACAATTTTTTCATTTTTGACGGTATTGACGGTTCAATTCGATGTCAGATTCCGGTTGAATCTGCAACGCTTCTTGAAATGCCCGTTGTAGCCGATGTTGACTTTGATAACAGCGCGGAGATAATTATTCCTGCAAACACTGTATATGTTGGTGGAGAAAAAGGCCTTATTGTATTGGGGGATGCGGATAATGGCTGGCCTGGAACGGGAAAAGTATGGAATCAACATTCGTATCATATTACAAATATCGGTGAAGATGGGCAAATTCCGCAGAATGAGCCTGCCAATCACACGGTTTTCAATAACTATCGAGAAAATATGAGCATTCCTCAAAAAAAAGGGTGCTACGATATAACGGCGTCATATCTACGATCGGCTTCATCAGATTGTGCCGATTCTGTTACCCTGGTGGTTTGAATCGGCAATGGAGGAAATAAAAAAATTCCCTTTGGCATTCAAATCTCTTTTTATGAAGGCGATCCGCAAATAAACGGTACCTTTTTAGGGAAAACACCGGTACATGCTGCGCTTGTTCCTGGTCAGTTTATTGATGTTTCGTTAAAAAAAGAAAACAAATTTTGCGGAGTACACACAATTTTTGTAAGAGCCGACGATGATGGTTTCAGTCAAGGCATTGTCGATGAGATTAACGAGACCAATAATATCGCTTTCGCTGACATGGCGTTTTGCCATCAGTCAATTGCGGCACTTCCCGACCTCATACCCGTTGCCGTCGATATTTCCAATACTGTTGTTGATCCTCAGACGCTGGCAATGTCTGGATACGCTACTGTTTATGCACTCAATTCAGGACAAACTGATATTGCTGATAATTATACAATTACGATGTTTGAGGACACTGATTTTAATGAACATCTTGATCGACAGAAAGACAATATACTAGGGCACGAAAGAGTCGGCATATCTCATGTGGCAGATGATACAATTGCGGTGGAGATACAACTGGATGGAACACAATCGTTCAAAGGGAATTTGCTTTTTGCTTTTATCGATTCCGAAAATGAAATTCCTGAGTACAGCGAGAGCAATAATGTGGCAAACAGTATGGCTACCTGCACAAGCGAATTCCCGATCGGAATGTTTAATCCGGTCCTTGAATGGCACTGGGGAGGAAGCGAGGTGGAATCGTCGGCAAATCAAGTGGTGTGCACTCCTGTTGTCGGACAACTGACAGATGATAACGGTGACGGCTCTATAGATGAAAATGACATACCCGATATAGTATTTGCTTCACATGAATATCCGGGTCATCCAAACAAGGGGCCTATCCGGGCGATAAGCGGTGATGGTACCAGGGAACATTTCACGTATTCCGAATACAAGGCCGCAGGATCGGCCCATCCTGCGCTGGGAGATATTGATAATGATGGTTTGAATGAAATTGTATATATCGATAATACATTTAAAAGAATAATTGCCCTGGAAAATGACGGCACATTGAAATGGAGAAGTGTGTACCTTGAAATTCCGCGCGGTGCTGGAACGGCAGTAGCTCTGGCTGATATTGATAGTGACGGTATTGTTGAAATAATTGTCGGCAAGATTGTTTTAAACAATAATGGCGCGATTAAATGGATCGGGGGGCATAACAGGGACCTTTCTGACTATTTTGCTCAGGGAAATTCCTGCATTGCCGATCTTGATCTTGATGGTTTTTCAGAAATAATTGCGGCAAATGTCGCATATCGGGCAGACGGTACCCTTTACTGGAAAAACAATGCAATACCGGAGGTTTTTGCTGCTGTTGCTAATTTCGATGATGATCCATATCCTGAAATAATTAGCGCCGGGGAAGGTCAGGTTTTTATGCTTGAACATACCGGGGAAATAATCTGGGGACCGGTATATTTTCCGCATGGAGGCTATTGCGGACCGCCTGTTATTGCCGATTTTGACGGCGATAACAAACCGGAAATCGGGATCAGTGTTTTGATCAGATATATTGTGTACGAATCTGACGGGACTGAAAAATGGACTAACAATATATCCGACGTGTCCTCCGGCCGCGTTGGATCTTCAGTATTTGATTTTGAAGGTGACGGTATTGCTGAAGTTGTGCTTACAGATGAATATTTTTTGCGGATATATAATGGTACAAACGGCGATACATTGCTGGAAATACCCATGGGATCAAGCACAGGATCAGAATATCCTGTCATCGCTGACGTAGACAACGATAACAACGCAGAAATTATCACTGTCGCCAATTTTTTCCAGAGGAGCAACGGCGGAAATATGATAAATAATGGCATTTATGTTTTTGGCGATTCTTCCGATACATGGGTGAATACAAGAAAGATATGGAACCAGCATTCGTATTCCATTACAAACATTAATGATGACGGTACCATACCTCAATTCCCGGACAATAGCTGGGCAACATATAATAATTACCGTCAAAATCAGATAGTCAATCCACGGAACTGTATCGACCTCACTGCTTCATATATACGACTCAATGCCAATGCAAATCCTGATTCTTCAGAAATTATTGCACGTGTGGGTAATGGCGGTGTTTTACATATTGCTGCAGGGTTGAACGTTGCTTTTTATGACGGTAATCCACAGGATGGCGGGACTTTGATTGCAGTGAAGCAGACAGAGTCACGACTCAATCCGGGAAAAAGCGAAGATGTCTCTATTTTTGTTGATTCATCGCTAAAAGGATTCCATACATTTTATATCTCGGCTGATGATGACGGCAGTGGGAATGGAAAAGTAAGCGAAAATGATGAAACAAATAATGCCTGCATAGCATCATTTTATCTATTCAATAACCAACCGATAATTACATCAAATCCTCCACTGAACGGAGCAGAGGGATCTGTTTTTCTCTATGAAATTAGCGCAGTCGATGAAGACAACGACACATTGGTTTACCGACTGGTGGATTTTCCGCAAGGTATGATAATTGATTCGGTACGCTGGATCATTGAATGGACACCGTCAGGCATGCAGGCAGGCACACATGAGGTTCTTCTGCAGGTGAGTGATAATCGCGGTGGCATTGACAACCAGAATTTTGCTGTTACTGTTGAAGAAGCGATCAATATTTATCCCGAAATAGTGTCTTCGCCACCTCTTACCGCGACTGAAGGATCACAATATGAATATTATATGAATGTTTTTGATGCTGACGGCGATACAATGCAATTTGCTTTGACTGTTGCGCCCGGCGGAATGACTATCGACAGCCTGACAGGACTCCTCACATGGGTACCGTCTTCAACACAAGCGGGAAATCATACCGTAACGGTTAGCATAAAGGACGGAAGAGGAGGAATAGCAGAACAACAATTCACCATAGTTGTTACAGAATCTCTGAATGAGGCTCCGTCTATAATAACATCCCCTGCAACCGAAGCGGTGGAGGCTGAAGAATATACATATGATTTGGATGCAATGGATCCGGATAATGACAGCGTTCTGTTTACCTTGTTGGTATCCCCTGCAAATATGTCAATTGATTCCATTTCAGGCCTTATTACATGGGTCCCTTCATACGAACAGGTAGGTGCAAATCAGGTAATTGTTGAAGCAAGCGACGGCCGTGAAGGTGTTGACATACAGGATTTCACTATTGATGTTATACCTAATACCAATGAAAAGCCGGTATTTGTTTCTACCCCTGTTCTCACTGCAACGCAGAATCAAATCTATTCGTATCAGGCCACGGCCGAAGACCCGGAAAACGAAGTGTTGACTTACTTTTTAGTTGATGGGCCGCTGGGAATAACGGTCAAGCTTGATGGGTTAGTCGAATGGGAACCGTCGAACGAGCAGGTCGGTGATAACGAGGTAATTATTGCGGTAACCGATGAATTATATGTTGTTAAGCAGTCGTTTACCATTACTGTCGAAAAAGTAAACGACGCCCCCTTTATTACCTCCAATCCGCTCGATACCGCAGTTTTTGGCGCACTCTACCAATATCGGGTCCAGGCGATCGATCCTGACGGTGATGTACTCAGCTATTGCCTGCTTACGGCTCCTCAGGGGATGGTTGTCTCGTCTGATGGTCTCATTACCTGGCCTGACGACGGCAGCCGCGTTGACGGCGAGGCTGTCAGCATACAGGTGCAGGACCAGTTTGGCGCTGCGGATACGCAAAGCTGGACTGTTGCATTCATTCCCGACAGTGTTCCTCCTGCTGTAAATATTCTTCTTTCGCAGAATCCTGTGCGGCCTGGAACCGAAGTGATCATTGCAGTGCAGGCGGTCGATAATGTGGCGATCGATTTTGTTGAATGTATGGTTGACAGCGAATTTATTGTGCTTGACAGCAATTATCTGTCTATGCTGCAGACAATCGAAGAAGACACCTTTGATATTATCGCCAGGGCGGTTGATATCAATGGATTCGAAGGCACTTCTGCAACGCGCCTGTTTGTTTCAAATCTGGTAGATGACAGCGCGCCTGAAGTGACGGTCACGTATACCCCGGAGCAGCCTTTTGTTGGTGATATTGTCACCTTCACGGTCCAGGTAACCGATGATCAGATGGTTGATAATGAAATGATCAGGCTGAACATTGACGGCGTCTATATACCGGTTGAAAACGGGACTGCACAATACACTGCAATCAAGCGCGGGGTGTTTGAGATTGCAGCAACGGCTTATGATATGGCCGGCAACTACGGCGAGGCTGCTGATGCACTGACTGTGTCGATCACCGGCGTCGATGAAACTGCTCCCACGTGTACTATTTCTTCTCCAGAAATCGACAGTGTGATTTCAGGGCAGGTTGATATAATCGGCACTGCCTGGGATGAAAATTTTGCATACTATACGCTCAGTTACCGTCATTTGAACGAAAGCCGATTTACCGAATATGCGCGGCATTATGCACCCGTGCAGAATGGCATTTTAGGACAGTTCGACGCCACTATTCTGCAAAACGGCGATTATGAAGTCAAAGTCGTTGTGTATGATGTTTACGGCAATCTCACCCAGAGTTCTATCCGGCTGCGCGCGCACGGCATGAAAAAGATCAGCCGGTTTGCGCTTGCTTTCGATGACATGAGCATTGCGCTTCCGGGCATGAACCTTGCCGTTGTCCGCCATTATGACAGCCGAATTAAAACAAAAGGCGATTTCGGTTATGGGTGGTCTGTTGATTTGCGCTCGATCAGGTTGACAGAAAATCGCAATCAGGGAGAAGACTGGTATATTTACGATGCCAGCGGCTGGCGATGGCTTGGTTCGCACGTTCCAAATTATGTATTGGATCCCGATCATGATCACACGGTCAGTATTGCAATTCCCGGCGGAAGAACGCAGGTATTTGATGCCCGCGCCCATTTTTACAACACCTATGATCCGAGCTACGGCTATATGACCTATGAGCCGCGGCCAAGTTCATATTCAACACTGGAAAATCTCGATGCCGGTGATTTTGTGGTATATAACGGCATGCTTTATTCAATGGATAATCGGCTTACCCCCTATAATCCCGACAAATACAAACTCACCCTGATCGACGGCACATATTATATAATCGACCAGAACCGTGGCGGCGTTATCGAAATGGGCGATACCAATGGCAATAAGGTGAATCTCACTCCGGCAGGTCTCAGCCATTCCTCAGGCGGCGATATCAGCTTTACCCGCGATACTCAGGGAAGAATCACCTCTATTGCCGACGGCTCCGGGAGAGTGGTGAATTATATGTATGACGGCCACGGGAACCTTCAGAAAGTGATCGACCCCGAAGGCAATACCACCCGGTTCAAATACGCACCGGACCATTATCTGTTAGAGATCATCGATCCCAGAGGCGTGCGGGCGACAAGGACCGAATACGATAATGACGGGCGCATGGTGCGGCAGATCAATCCGGCCGGCGATACACTCTATTTCGATCACCTGACCGATGAGAATATCGAGGTCACGCAGGACTTCAACGGCCACGTGACGGAGTACGAGTATGACGATCGCGGCAATGTCACTCGCAAGACCGATGATGCGTATAACAGTTGGTACTACGAATACGACTCGCAGGGCCGCATGGTTGCTCGTATCGATGCGTTGAACAGACGCACTGGGTATGTCCTCGATGCTCGCGGCCAGACTGTGGCCGAGGTGGACCCCGACGGCGACTCCACCAAGTACGCCTTTGACAATAACGGCAACCAGGTGATGACCGTGAACGCCCTGGGCGATACCACGCGCAGCACCTACAACGTGTTTGACAAGGTTGCCACGCAGACGGATGCCCTCGGCAACGTGACAAGGTTCGAGTATGACTTGTTCGGGCAACTCAAGAAGACTATTGCACCGTGCCCTGATGCTCTCGAAGGGGACTGTGCTACGTACACCCAACGCACCTACGATGGTCAGGGGAACGTCAAGACTTCCACCGATGAGATGGGGCGTGTGACAACGTTCGAGTACGACCACGAAAACCGCTTGGTTAAGACGATCTTCCCTGATGGCTCGTTCACCGAAGTCGAGTACGACTCGCGGGGACGCAGAACGGCAAGCATGGATCGAAATGGTAACCGCACCGAGTATGACTATGACGAAGTCGGGAATAATACGGTGGTGAGAGATGCGCTTGGTCAGGAAACCGTTTACGAGTACGATCAGAGCAACCGCCGGACAGCTATGGTCGACGCTCTTGGGCAGCGGACAGAGTATCTCTACGACGATCACGATCGTCTGGTGCGCACGACCTTTGCGGATGGCACCTACAAGACCGTGACCTACGATGACGCCGGACGCAAGATCGCAGAAACCGACCAGGAGGGCAACACCACGGCGTTTGCCTACGACTCGGTCGGCAACCTCACGAGTGTCACTGGTGCCATGGGGTATGTGACAAACTACGCCTATGACTCGAATAACAATCGTATCAGCCAAACCGATGCAAACAACCACACAACAACGCTCGCCTATGATAAGCTCAATAGATTGGTTCGGCGGACGTACCCGAACGGCGATCAGGAGCACTTCGTCTTTGATCCAAACGGCAACCAAATTGCCAAAGTTGATGGCGAGGGCGATAGCACAGTCTTCACGTTCGACTCGCGGAACAGAGAAACCATGCGGCGATACACAAACAGCGGCCACATCGTTGAAACCCGCTACACGGCGGATGGGAAGCCGGATACGGTGATCGACCATCGCGGCATGACGGTTTACACGTACGATAATCGCGGGCGGCAGGCAAGCGTCACTAATCCCGACGGCAGCTATATCCGCAGCCACTTTGATCCGCAGGGAAACCGTATAGCGCAGGTGACGGCGTTTGACTCGGTGGCGTATGGGTATGACCAGCTCAACCGCATGTCGTTAGTGGAAGCGGCGAGTGGAACGACCCAATACTTCTTTAATGCGGTCGGTAATCGCGACTCGCTTGTGAATCCGAACGGTACGAACGTTGGCTATCATTACGATAACCTCAACCGGCTCACGAATGTAACGAACTATGCGCCGGATGGCTCTACGATCTCAAACTACACCTACACGCTCAACAATGCCGGAATCCGCACGGCGGTTACGGAAGCCGATGGCAGCCGTGTCGATTTCGGGTACGACGATACCTACAAGCTCACGAGCGAAACGCGCACAGGGTCGCATGCGTATGAGATCGGGTACACATACGATCCAGTGGGTAACCGGCTGACCAAGACCGACAGCACGGGAACCACGAATTACATCTACAGCAACCGGGATCAGTTGATCTCCGAGACATCACCGAGCGGAACAATCACGCAGACGTATGATCTC
>WJKA01000281.1 GCA_014729375.1 Chitinivibrionales bacterium | reverse complement strand
TCGAGAAAAACATTACCGCCAGAATCGAGCGGGAAATCTCAGACGTCGACCGGCTGAAAAAGATCACATCGACCACCAGGGAAGGTACCTGCGCGATATTCGCCCAATTTGACGACAACATATCCGAGCCGGATTTCCGGCGCCTGTACCAGGACCTCCGGACGGAATTTGACAAAGTCGAACTTCCCGAAGGCACCCTCGAACCGTATGTTGACGATTTTACTTCATCGGATATGATTTCAATCCTCAGCATCAATATGCTTGACCATATAGGAGACAAACGCACGCTCAATAAAGCAGCCGAAGACCTGAAAGACAAGCTGCTTGAAGTCGACGATATTTCCAGGGTCGAATTTTACGGCGGCCAGGACCGGGAAATCTGGATAGAGGTCGACCGGGACCGCATGGAAGCGTTCGGGATTTCACTTGATGAAGTTATCAACAGTGTTCGCCTGCGCAACATAAATATTCCCGGCGGCTCACTGAACCTTGACAACAGGGCGTACAACCTGAAAACCAGAGGTGAAATAGCCACTGTCCCTGAATTCGCCGATATCATTGTCCGCAGAAAACCCGGTCAGGGATCAGTAGCCATCAACGATATCGCCTCTATAGGCGGCGGATTTGCCGAAGCTGAATACGATGCCCGGTTTAACGGCGTTCAATCGATTACCATGCTGATCTCCAAGACAAAAGAAGGAAACTCCATTCATGTCGTGAACAATGCCAGAAAAGCTGTTGAATCTTTCTCGGAAACGCTTCCTGAAGGAATTCAGATTAAATTGTCAAATGACAATACGTTTTTCATTCGCGACACGCTCAGCACGCTGGGAAGGAATTCCCTTATGGGGTTTATCGTGCTCGTGCTCGTGCTCCTGATATTCATCGGATTCCGCAATTCCATGATTACCGCGCTGGGTATCCCTATTACCTTTGCCATAACATTCATGTTCATGGAAGCTATCGGAGAATCACTCAACGGCAATTCCCTTTTCGCGCTTGTTCTTGTACTTGGCATGATTGTCGACCATGCAATTGTCATCATTGAAAACAGCTACCGTCACCAGCAACTGGGACTTTCTCCGTCGGAAGCGGCAATTGCCGGCACGAATGAGGTTGTCAAGCCAGTCGTTGCAGCCACCATGACAACCATCGCCGCATTCCTTCCACTCATGCTCCTGCCGGGAATCATGGGCAAATTCATGCGGATTATTCCGATTATATCCTGTCTTGCGCTGCTGGCGTCTACTGCGGAAGCCCTGGTATTTCTCCCCTCTCATTTTGCCGAATGGGGCGGACGGGTAAAGGTAAAAGGCACCGGCTTTATCGGCCGGTGGCAGGGGACCTTTAAATTACTTATCAATAAGCTTTTCCGCAAGAGGGGCCTTGTCATTCTGGCCACCCTGGCTACGATTGGCGTTGCAGCGGTGATGACTAAATTTGTGCATGAAGACCTCTTTGCAGAAGAAGACTGGACCATGTTTTTTGTCGATATCGAACTTCCGAGCGGGACGACCCGCACAAGCACCGATGAAGTGGTCCGACGTTTTGAGCAGCGGCTTATACCGCATATCGGCAAGGGTGAAATCGTTTCCATTACAACGACGGTCGGCCTGATGCAGACAGACGACGACTGGATCGAACAGGACAATGTCGGGCAGATCACGGTTGACGTTACCGAGCGGAAAGAGGGACGAAAACGGCCGATGGTGACTATAATGGAGGATTTTAAAAAGCGGTGCAGCGATATCCCCGGTGCAGAAAATGTCCGCTACCGGAAACTCAATTCCGGACCTCCTATGGGAAAGCCGGTTGAATTCCGTCTTTCAGGTGATAATTATACCGATATGGCGTCAATTGCCGATGATTTTAAAAATATCCTTGGGGAGCATGAGGAATTGTACAATATCGACGACAACTTTGATCCCGGCGCGCCGGAAATTCACATTGTATTGCATGAAGGCCGCGCGGCCGAACTGGGATTGAATGCTTCGCAGGTCGGTATGTATATCAGGAACTGTTTTGAAGGCGCGGTTGCATCAACCTACTATGACGACAACGATGAAATTGATGTTGTTGTCAAGCTTGCCGAAGATGATCGCAATTCACTTGATGATGTCCTTCAGATGAAATTTCCGACACCCGACGGACGGTTTATTCCATTCTCGACAGTCTGCTCGATCGAACGCAAAACAGGCATCTCTATTATCAAACGGTACGATGAAAAGCGGGAAGTTACCGTTCGTGCGGATGCCCGGCATAAGAAAAATATCCAGGAAATCAATGCCCGGATTGAAAAGGAATTTGCCGATAAATTCAAAAAAGCATATCCCGGCATTTCACTTAAAATGGGAGGCGAATGGCAGGAATTCAAAGTGCTGCTTCTGGATATCCTCCGTCTTTTCTGGATCGGGCTCTTTCTCATCTATATCATCCTCGGCGCGCAGTTCAAGTCATTTGTGCAGCCGATTATTATCATGTTTACCATCCCGTTCGCATTTGTCGGATGTATCATGTTTTTGTTCTTTTCAGGCACTCCCGTTTCAGTGGTCGTGCTGTTTGCGGGTGTCGCGCTTGCCGGGATCAGTGTTAATGATTCGATCGTACTGATCAGTTTTATCAACAGCCTCCGGAACAAAGGCATGAGTGTTACCGATGCTGTTGCCGAAGGAGCCTCAATCCGTCTCCGGCCGATAATATTGACATCCGTTACAACCATATCCGGATTGCTTCCCATGGCAACCGGCCTGGGCGGAAAATCCGCAACCTGGGGACCGATGGCGTCGACAATTATTTTCGGTCTGTTCTTCTCCACAATCGGTACCCTCATTGTCATTCCCTGCTCGTATGGATTGCTGGATGATCTATCGTCATTTATCAGGCCAAAAAAGAACCTTCAGGACAAGTAAAGACCCGGCGCATCAATTGTATTGAACCTTTACCCAGCATTTGTATAATTATTACAAATGCAGCACAAAACAAACCATTGCATAACACGATCCTAACAACCATTGCGCATCTTAATTACGTGGTATATACGTTCACCGTTTTTCCTCATTTCAATGGCCGACCTACAATTTCATTCATTCATTCCAGTTTCAGCGGATCAGAGGAAGTGTAATGTCTAAAGGAAAATCCAAATTCTTCATCCTTGACACAAACGTTATTTTGCACGACAGTTCGTGTATTCATCAGTTTCAGGACAACGATGTCGTAATTCCAATCAGTGTAATCGAAGAGCTTGACAGTTTCAAGCGCGGCAATGATGTTATCAATTTCCATGCACGCCAGTTCCTTCGAGCGGTCGATACGCTGAGCGGTGACAAGCTTTTTGACGGCGGTGCGAAAATCGGCCCTCATCTCGGAAAAATACTGATTAAGCTTGAAGAGCTGTTTCATCCCGACCTTCAGCTCAATTTTTCCAGAGAAAAACCCGACCATCATATCCTGAATGCCGCATACTGCCTGACAAAATCCCATCCTGATAAACCCGTTATCCTTGTCAGCAAAGATGTAAACCTCCGAATGAAAGCCAAATCGGTCGGTATCCCGTCACAGGATTATACCACCGACCATGTGCGCGATATATCAACACTGTATACGGGCAGACGGATTGAAGAACATGTTAATGAAAATCTTATTAACCGGATGTATCAGGAACCTTATGAAGTTGATATCACCGAATTTGATTTTGCAAAGCCTCTTCTCCCAAATGAATTTGCAATTCTCCGCAATTCAAAGAAATCGGCGCTTGCAACCTATGCCCCGCTTCTTCAAACGTTAAAACGGGTTGACAAAACATCAGCATACAGTATCAAGCCGAAAAATGCCGAACAAACCTTCGCACTTCATGCATTGATGAATGAAGATGTCCGTCTTGTGAGCATTGCCGGCAAAGCGGGGACGGGAAAAACGCTTCTTGCACTCGCCGCCGCACTCGAACAGCGAAAGCATTACCGCCAGATCTACATGGCCCGTCCGGTCGTACCGCTCAGCAACAAAGATATCGGATATCTTCCGGGCGATATCCAATCCAAACTCTATCCATACATGCAGCCGCTTTTTGACAACCTGGGCGTTATCCAGAACCAGTTTCCTGAAACCGACTCGAAACATAAGCGCATTAAAGAATTTCTGGAACAGGACAAGCTGGTCATTGCGCCGCTTTCATATATCCGTGGAAGGAGTCTGGTAAACATTTTCTTTATTGTCGATGAGGCCCAGAACCTTACGCCGCATGAAGTGAAAACTATTATCACCCGTTCGGGGGAAGGCACAAAAATGGTATTCACCGGCGACATATTCCAGATCGACCACCCCTACCTTGATGCGCACTCCAACGGCCTGAGCTACCTGATCGAGAAAATGCACGGGCAAAATATTCATGCGCATGTCACGCTTGAAAAAGGCGAGCGGTCCAAACTTGCGGAGATCGCAAGCGATTTGTTGTAAAAACAGAAGATGCCCCTGATGATCCATGCCGAAGCAGGAAAGGCGCGGGTTGAGTCACTGTTCTCTGATCGCTTCTTTACTAATCTTCACCAGGGCCATCGATATGGAGCTTTACCGTTTTTTGTTTAATTACAGAAACAATTTATAGATGCATACCGGCTCTAACGAGCCGAAACATCCGTTAATTGCTTTTTTACCGGCTTTAGATACTTCGACCGCTGATACATTTAGCTTGCGCCGCACTGAACTACACACTGAGCATTTCGAAGTACCCGCGTCCAATTTTAGATAAGACAGTATTATTTCAAAAATAAACCCGGAACGAACTGTAATAGATATCAGGCCACGCGCCGAATTCAGAGTTCATCTCAAGCGGCGACTTCGGTTCTTTGCCCAGGCCTGCATTTACTCCGAGAGAAATATAAATATCCTGACTGATATTGTATTCTATTTGTGGAGAAAGAGAAATCGAAAAATCGGTACAGTTAAAAAGCGTAACCAGGGAAAACGGCACAAGCGGCGTAATCTGCCAGGTTGCTCCTGCACCGGCATAGTGCCTTCCC
>WJKA01000280.1 GCA_014729375.1 Chitinivibrionales bacterium | reverse complement strand
CGGCGTCTCTCCCGACAGTATCCCGTCACTTTCAGAAGCTGCGAGGCATCAGGCAAGCAATCTCAGGCAATTTCTTTGAGAGCGATCTCAAAATCCAGGTCTTTGCCTGCCAGTGGATGATTGCCGTCAAGCGTAACGGAATTGTCTGTCAACTGCGTAATCGTAACCACAAAGGGATTGCCGCCTTTATCCTGTGCCTGGAGTCTCTGGCCCACCTTGGGATCGATATTTTCAGGAAGCACGCTTCGTGACGTCTCAATGACAGCTTCCTTATTGTATGGGCCGTATGCATTGTCGGAACCGATTTTGACATTTTTTTTCTCACCGACTTCCATATCGACAATCGCCTGCTCAAAACCGGGAATAACTTTGTTCTGTCCGATTGTAAACTCAAGCAGGTTTTCTTCACTGTTTTTATCAAACACAGTGCCGTCTTCAAGTTTTCCGGTGTACATGACTTTTACCGTATCGCCTTGTTTCGCTTTTGACATGAAAGTCTCCTTCCGCTTCATTAGTGAGCGATCGTGCCCGGGTGAAAAGGGTATTGTTCTTTTATATTTCAGCTATGGTAAACAGAAAACAGTTGTGTCGGCTTTAACCTGATGCCGTATGACCCGTTTCGTTTTCAGGGAAGGCCATGTATTGCATGCTCTTGCGGCAGGCGACTAACCAGTTGAAAAACAAAATATATAGTGCGAAACCTTCAGTCAAAAAGACCAGACCATCCCGCATCCGTACTTGTACGGTTTGCATATCATAGATATCACATTTATTCACCAAAAGTCAAACTTTGCCTCTGCCATGTGATTTTTATACATTTTTTTCTGCAAAGTAACCATTTTTTGCCTATATTTTCATATGATACAATGTTTCATGCAAAAATGCAAGCACACAGCAACCTGCGCCAAATTTGCAAAAGGGTATTTCGATGAAAAAGATTGGAGATTTTCCTGTTTTTGCATGTGCAATCATGCTTACCGCTCTTTCATTTCATTGTGCGGCATCGACCATTTCTTCATCTGAAATTATGCGCCTGCAGCGCGTGTACGGCACTGCTTTTTCAGCAGCAACGCGTTCATCGATTGTTGAACTGGGAAAAAAGAAAACAGTGGCCGCCATGAAAACAGTGACACTTGCGATTGAGGGCCGTGGCACGCTGGTTTTTCAAAAGGAATCGTTGCGCAGGACCGGAAACCGCGGCATATTCTGGAGCGGAACAAGCGCGGGGCGGCAGAATTGCCGTCTTCACCTGTATCAAAAGGCGGACCGGGTCCGGGGGTCATTGTATGACATCGGCGGCACCTGGCATCTTGAAACAACGCGGCCGGGCATGCTGCGTGCAATCCGGCTCGATCCCTCGGGCCATGATGAGTCTCTTGAGGAGGATGGGTCCGTAACAGGCCTTGCAAAATCCACAGCCGTACAATCGGACAGCAGCATAGCGTTCGTCGATGTCCTGGTTTTGTATTCAGCTCTGTACCGCGCGTCGTTTTCTTCGGCCGCGGCACTGGATGACGAGGTCAATTTCAGGATTGCTGAAGCCAATGAAATTTTTGAAAACAGCCGGATCAAAACAGCGTTCCGCCTTGTTCATCATGAAGAAGTTGCTCTTACGGACGACATGCAGAAAGCAACGCATGTGCGGGAAAGCGATATTGCTCCCGCGCTTCGTGACGAGTATGGCGCTGACCTGGTTACATACTGGACTATTGACGGCAAAGGCGGGACCGCCCATTTGTATACCGGCCAGGAAAAAAGCGCCTACAGTACCATGACAAAAAGTAACATACAGTCGAAATTCACCTTTCCTCATGAAACCGGCCATAATTTCGGTGCGCGTCACGACCGCGTCGCGTATGATCGTATCGGCACGCACCAGGATGAATACTGTTACGGTCTCTGCAGGTATGATTACCGTTCTGTAATGGCATACAGTAATTGCACCGGCGACACGTGTCCCCGGATACCGTATTTCACCAATCCGGATATTACAATTGCCACCGAGCCGTTTGGCGTACCCGCGAGTGAGATTGATCCGGCAAATAATTCACGACAGTTGAACGATACGCGCGCGGCAATTGAACATTTCCGGGATATTGTCTATGAGGACTACTGGGTGCTGCGGGTGGTTGACGGTGACGGTGACGGGCCGTATGCTGCCGGAGAAGCTGTTTCAATCCAGGCCGTTTCTGCACCGGAAGGCATGGTGTTTTATGGGTGGACCGGGGATACTGCATATATCGACAATCCCCATGGCGCTTCGGCAACGATTACCATGCCGTCACATAACTGCGCGGTGTATGCAGCATTCCGTGATGAGAATTATGTTGCGGCAGGAGCCCCCTGCAGCACCGGTGCTGCCCCTCTCCGCATATCGGTCACGCATTCCCGCACACTGATTTTGCACACGGAAAAACCCGGCCCTTACCAGGTTTCGCTGTTTTCTGCTGACGGCAAATCCGTGTATTCCATGCAGGGCCGCGCCGCCGGCGCAAAGACGGTAATTGACATTCCCGGCGCCAGTGCAGGGACCGCACTCTATATTGCGAAAATCACCGTCAAGGGAAAAACACACATCCGCAAAATTGCCCCTGTTCACTGAGCATATTATTTCATATTTCCCCATGCACCCCGGCTGGACTATCCACACATTCAGCGAGCGGCTTGCGGTACCGATACCATAATTTTTCAAACCATTGCCACAGGCAGCGGGTAACTATTATTATTTATTCCAATACAAATCCCCACCCTGATGCGCCCGACATGAAAAAAGGCAAAAATGAGCTGGCAGAAAACAGACAAGAACAGGCACAACCCGTTCGCCTTCGGTACATAGCGATGTAAAATCGGGACGTCAGGTCTGCACCAGCCCATTCCAATCAATTACTATGTCGTTGAGTATAAAAACAGAAGATCACCACAGCGTGACACCGGCCTTGATCATTCGACTCGCAGCGTCTGAATGCCCTTCGTACTATTGCTTGTATAGTAGTACTCTCCGGCCGTTCACCGATAATCGGTCTATGCTGAAGGAACACGTATCGTTGTTGTGTGGCCGGACGATCGTGCCGGATATAATGTACAATTCCCTCAGTCTCCACCCGGTAAGTAACGTGGACTGCGACGCGAAGATATTACCTGCCCGGGCCATTCTATGGCCAAAACCTCATTTTTTCTCGCGAAACCTGACATTTTTGACACAAGAGAATGTGATGTTGAAAAAAAAGTCGTGTGTTTGAGATTCTCATCATGAATGATGGTTGATAATTTTGCACATAATATCGATGGATAAGTATATTTCTTCTGGAAAATCAAATCACTTATCAGTTAAGCATGGATTTGCACGCAAGATGATTGCGCCGGCCGAAAATTGCATAAAAACAACTTCTGGTGGAAGGAGAATTTTTATTTTTCTCAAAACCAGAATACCCTTGCGAATCCGCATTTTTTATCTCATTTAATTATACATTTCGATCGCGGGGACTCCCATTGAAACACTTTGTGCGTGAAATACCCAATGAAAGGGCCGAATAGATGTTTCGCTGGAAAACCGAACCGCTTCACCTTATCTCTGCATTTCTTGGCGGCATGGTACTGCTGTTTATTATCGCGCCGCTGGCGTGGCGAGGAGTGCTCTCCGGCTTAATTCTCATGTGGGCGCGGGGCATGAGCGAGTTCGGAGCGGTCCTGATCATCACCTCCCTCCCCATGATCACAGCAATTCTAATTTATGAATGTTTCGGCGCGTTCGGCCTGCAATACGCCCGCCCGGTTTCGGTATTGTTTATAGCTGTTTGCCTTGTTATTTTTGTTATGTTCCAGATACTGTCGCTGAGGTAGACATTGCGCATTTAATCGATTGCCGGTAGGAAAAGAGGTGTTTGTGCATATCAAAGCAACGGCAATTAATTTCTTACGGGCATAGAACCTGTATGCTATTTTCATTTTCCAGAAAGGTACTTATGAATCAAGAAGAGATTAAAAAAATTGTACTTGCGGCGGTTAGAGAAACCGACGGTAAAAAGAAGCTGGCCTGTGCCATGGCTTTTCAATTGGCCAAAGCGCACGCTCTTTCGCTAAAGGATATCGGTGATTGCTGTAATGCAAACGACATCAAAATCGGCCACTGCCAACTTGGCTGTTTCAAATAGCCGTATCTGCCCATGAAAACGATTGTCATTGCAGGAGCGCATTCCGGAACAGGTAAAACCACACTGGCATTGAAACTGCAGGAACTGATTCCCGATTCCGCTTATGTCAAGATTGGTCATGGGCGACCACATCCCGGTAAACCGGGACTGTTTTATCCCTTTGGAACACCCTTTACCGTCATTCAACAAGATTTAGCCGGCACACAGACGATCATTATTGAAAGCAACAGCATTCTCAATGAATTGAGGCCGGAATGCGTTATCTATCTGGATGGCAACGATCCAAAACCTTCGGCTCGGTATGCACGAGCACAAGCGGAAATAATCAGGGGAGAACCAATAAAAGAAAAGCGAGTGATGGAACTGGCTCGAAAACTTTCGCTTCCGCGGGAAACGCTTGATGCCGTTATCCGCGCAGCCGGATCGACCGTTCTTCAAGAGATACCATTGTCAACAAGACGGGAGACGGGGATATGAATGAGCGACGAGATTTCGGCGCGACGGTTGAAATGACGATACTGCAGGTGAAGAACGGCGCCGCCGCAAGGGTTACCAGACAGGTGCCGACCGAGGTACCTTTCACCATACTGGTAAACGACCTCGAAATCGCAACACTGCTCTGTTCGCCGGTTGACCTGAAGGAGCTTGTATACGGATTCCTGTTTTCTTCCGGATTTATAAAAACCATACGGGATATTCATCACTACACTCTTGATGCAACCCGATGGGTCGCGCATCTGACTCTTGCGCACCCCCCCGATACGGCTATTCTGCACAAAAGGATGTATACCAGCGGATGCGGCAAAGGCATCATGTATGCATCGGTGGGTGAAATAGCGTTTCGCCAGCCTGTAGAAAATACACTACAGATCAGCCACACAAAAATCACCGCTCTTGCGCACTGGCTGCAACATTGTTCGGAACAGTATAAAAACACCGGCGGCATCCATACGGCCGCACTCAGCATTGACGGGGAACCGCCGGCGTTTCATTTCGATGATATCGGCAGACACAATGCCGTAGACAAAACCATCGGTCGCGGCCTTATCGACGGCTCTGATTTTTCCCGGGGGACTCTTGTATGCTCGGGCAGAACGTCCTCGGAAATACTGCACAAGGCCCGGGTATGCGCCATACCGATTGTTCTCTCACGCGGAGCCCCGACCCACCAGGCGGTGCTGCGAGCCGCGGAGACAGGCGTTACGCTTATCTGCCGTGCCAGGGGAAACGGCTACAATATTCATACCCATGAAAACAGAATTATCAATGACGATCAACTCAAAAAACATCAGGATGGACATTTCAATGATTTCATTTGAAGCTGCGCGCGCACTACTTCTTGATTCCGCTATCGCTTTCGACAGAGAGGATATGATATCGCTTGAAGAATCTTTGGGATGCATAGTAAATAAAAATATCACCTCCGATATTGACATGCCCCCGTTCAACAAATCCGCCATGGACGGTTACGCATGCAGGATGGAAGATATCGATACTCCGCTTTCGATCATCGAAACCATACCTGCCGGATATAAACCCCAAAAAACAATCGGACCGCGTCAGTGCGCCAAAATCATGACCGGCGGAGTCGTTCCTCACGGCGCGGACTGTGTGGTCATGATCGAACATACCGAACTGAAAGACTCCTCGGTGCAGGTAATCAAAAAAAGGGAGAATCGTAATATCTGCTTCAGGGGCGAGGACATACGCGCCGGCGATATCGTTTTACAAAAAGGAACCCGCATCGGCCCTGCGCACATTGCCGTGCTTGCATCCGTTGGATGCGATCCCGTACCCGTCTCCCGCAAACCAGTGTTCTGCGTTATTGCCACCGGCAATGAACTGGTCGAGCCGAAAAGTACCCCGTCCGATGCGCAGATCCGTAACAGCAACAGCCATCAACTCCGTGCACAGATCAAAAAGGCCGGCGGTAAAGCAGTGTATTCCGGTATTGCATCCGATTCCCCGGAAGCAATCGGTGCCATGATGGATACACACCTAGACGACACCGATATATTCCTGCTCTCCGGCGGGGTGTCGATGGGTACCTATGATTACGTACCTGCCGTGCTGCGGGAAAAAGGGTTTACCCTGCTCTTTGAGCAGGTTGCAATCAAGCCGGGTAAACCAACTGTATTCGGTAAAAAAGACAACAAATATGTGTTCGGCATGCCCGGAAACCCGGTGTCAACGTATCTGATTTTCGAACTGTTGGTCAGACCGTTCTTCTGTAAACTCATGGGTGGAAACCATACACCGCAGGTTTTCAACGCCGAATCAGCAGATACAATCAAGCGAAAAAAGGCGGACAGACGGGAATTCATACCGGTACTGATACAAAAAGACGGCGCCGTTTCAAAGGTTTCATACCATGGATCAGCGCATATTCACGCATTGACTTCAGCAAACGGGTATATTACTTTTCCAATCGGCGTTACGGAAATCAAAGCGGGAGAAGTGGTTGCCGTTACCGTGCTGCAATGATTTGCATGTGCATTTAAACAAGAGGAAATTGCCAACTCGGGAGCTTATTGGACCATGCCGACCGACCGCTATAACAGAACAATCCATTACCTGCGCGTATCGGTTACTGATAAATGTAATTATCGGTGTACCTATTGCATGCCGGCTGAGGGCATCCCTTTGAAACCGCATAAGGCAATGCTCCGATACGAATCAATCGCCCTTATCGCCGGGGTTGCAGGTGCCCTGGGTTTCAACCAAATACGGCTGACCGGCGGCGAGCCCCTGGTAAAAAAAAACATAGAGTCACTTGTCGAGATGATACGTCTGACCGGAAAGTACCGGGAAATTACCATGACGACCAACGGCTCTTTACTGACGCCGGAAAAAGCGCGGCATCTTAAACAGAATGGGTTAAGCCGCATCAACATATCTCTGGACACCCTTGATCCCAAACGGTTTGCGGAGATCACCCGCGGCGGCGCCGTGAGGGACGTCCTTAAAGGTATCGATGCTGCGAAATCAGCGGAACTTGACCCGGTAAAAATCAATATGGTCGTTTTCGCGGAAACGACGGAGGAAGAGATTTCCGCAATGAAATCTTTCTGCGCGAACCATGGTCTGGTTCTTCAGACCATAAAACACTTTTCGCTCTACAACAGGGAGCACGTATTACCTGCCCCGCGGGATTTTGACCGGCCGCTTCCATGCACCCGGTGCAACCGCCTGCGTTTGACCGCGGATGGCTATCTGAAACCGTGCCTCTTTTCCAATCAGGAAATAAAAGTGGATCTCAACAATATCGAAACGAGTATCAGTCACGCAATCGCCGCACGCCCCGAGTTCGGCACCGCATGCGTTAACAGAGGAATGCATCAGGTAGGAGGATAAATATGGAATTTTCGCATTTTGATAAATCCGGCCGGGTAACCATGGTCGATGTTTCCGGAAAAGGGATTGTTAAAAGAACCGCTGTCGCATCGGGCAAAATCTTTTGCAATCCGGAAACAATCGAAAAAATCAGGCGGAGCCTGATCAAAAAAGGCGACCCCCTTGCCTGCGCCAGAATTGCGGGAATCATGGCGGCAAAAAAAACCGGCGACCTTATTCCCCTGTGCCATCCACTGCCTGTTGACCAGGTTTCCATTGATTGCAGCCTGCACGACAACGCCGTATCGATCTTGGCAACCGTTATTACCACCGCGAAAACCGGCGTTGAGATGGAGGCGCTTACCGCGGTGTCAGTTGCGGCTCTGACCGTCTATGACATGTGTAAAGCCGTTGACAAAAACATGACCATCAGCGATATCACCCTGATAAAAAAGACAAAGGAGCCGGCGCCATGAAAACCTTTCAAATCGTTTCCTTGAATGTCTCTCATGAAAAAGGAACGACAAAAACACCGGTAGATAAAATCGTGCTCAAAGAAAACCACGGCATTGTCGGTGATGCACATGCGGGTGATTGGCATCGGCAGGTTTCACTGCTTGCAATGGAAGACATCGAACTCATGCAGCGGAAACTTGACACAATCACTCCCGGGGATTTTGCCGAAAACATAACGACCCGCTGCATAGATCTGGCATCACTGCCTGTCGGCACGAAATTGACCATTGGAGCAACGATACTTGAGATCACCCAGGTCGGCAAAGCCTGCCGCAAAGAATGCGCGATTCTTGAGCAGGTCGGCGATTGCATCATGCCGCGACGCGGCATATTTACAAAAGTCATTACAGGCGGAGAGATTACCCATGAAAGTACTGGTACTTACTATATCTGACCGTGCCTCACACGGTATCTATGAAGACAAGTCCGGCCCGGCAATCGAGCAGGTCTTGATTGCACATCTTCCCGATGTATCCATCGAACGGATCATTGTGCCCGATGATAAAGAAGCCATTCTCAACGCCTTTATAGCCAATACCGGCGCCGAAGCAATCATCACGACCGGCGGCACCGGCATAGGCCCGCGCGATATCACGCCTGATGTCACGGAAAACTATTGCGACCGTCTGATACCTGGTATTGCCGAATACCTCCGGGCTGAGTCAATAAAGCAAACTGTCAATGCGGCCATCTCCCGCACTGTTGCCGGCGTAAAAGGCGACTCCATTATTGTCAACCTTCCCGGATCAGTGAATGGCGCCTCATTCTGCGCGGAACTTCTGGTTCCGGTTCTTGTGCATGCTGTCAAAATGCTGAATGGTGAAGGGCATTGAGGATCATCATTCATGTAAATACAATGCGGCACCAATACGAAGCGTTACTTGGGGAGGCCGGCTTGATCACTCTGTTTTTCAACAGCCGACCGTTCGAACAACGCCGATAATGCCAATCCGATGTCCATTATATCGCAACCCATCTGCTCAATTTGAAGGATGAGACATTTCTCCACCTCTTCGATCAGTGCAAGCGTAGCCTTCCATGTAACATCGGCCGGCGCGAGTCCCAACATTGCATAGACGGCAAAGGTTCAGATACACGAGTTGCTCCACCGCCCGACCTCCGACAATGCTATAATGCGGAAAACCGGTCAACGGAGACACAAATCCGATTGTGGTCTTGTTTCCGGACAGGAACGGCAATGGCCCTCTTGCGCCGACGCATTTTGCCAACGATATATTAGTGTACTAGTGTACTGTCCTTCCTCTCGTCGGTTTGGCTCCGCCGCTACTTCGTGGTGAGGCGCAGCTTCGCTAATAAATTCATATATTTTAACAGTACTGATTTCAGAATTTTGATCGGGCATATGAGCACACAATTCATATACAACGAACAGCATTACCACCATGTAATCGAGCCGATTGCCCGGGCACGTTCTTTTGTATGGATCGGCACTGCGGACATAAAAGATCTGCACGTGCATCATGAAGGCTCTGTCAGGCCATTTGTGTCGGTGCTTGACAGCCTGGCCCGAAGGAACGTGGAAATCCGTCTGTTGCATGCACGGGAGCCGGGCCCTCATTTTCAAAAAAGCTTTGATACCTTCCCGTTGTTATGGGAACACATGGAGCGGCAACTATGCCCCCGCGTGCATTTCAAGCATGTAATAATTGACGGTTCTTTTGCGTATATGGGTTCGGCAAACCTCACCGGCGCGGGGCTGGGCATGAAAAGCGAAAATACCCGTAATTTTGAATCGGGAATCGTAACAACCGATCCTGAATCAGTTAAAGCACTCATGGACCAGTTTGACCAGGTCTGGATGGGCACATTCTGCGAAAGGTGCAACCGTAGAGAATATTGCAGCGATCCTATTGCATGATTTTTTCATTTAGCGTGAAGGGAATCCGGCAGTGTTTCAACAAATGCCCGGATTTCATCACGCACGCGGCGATATATGTCAAGCGCTTCCTGTTCACTGCCGGCATTCTTTGCCAGTCTCGGCGGATCATCAAACCCGGCATGATAGCGCTTAACCGTACCGGGGAATACCGGACATGATTCATTTGCCGCATCACAAACCGTAATCACCCAGTCAAAATCGATGGTCTTGAGCTCGTTGACATGTTTTGACTGCCCGCGTGATATATCAACGCCGGCTTCGGCCATTACTTTCACTGCAAGCGGATTGAGACCGTGAGGTTCGGTTCCCGCGGACCACGGCTCGATAATGCCGGCTTTCACGTGACGGGCCCACCCTTCAGCCATCTGACTCCGGCACGAATTTCCCGTGCATAAAAAAAGAATTTTCATCTTCAGACCCCTTATTAGTATGTCCTGCTAAGTGCTGTTGTCTGGAATTTTTATCTACAATCAGTTCTGTCTAAAATAAATACAATAGTATTTTATTTACCATGCCCCCATTGATAGCAGCCATATTCATTATTTGCTGTTGCGTCATGCACACAGCATGTCAGCCGTATATGGTTGCCTGCGTGGGAAACAGCATTACCGAAGGATGGGGGACGTCAAATCACGAAACATACTCGTATCCCGCGCAGCTGCAAACCATGCTCGGGTATGAGTACCAGGTCGAGAAATTCGCAAAAAGCGGTGCGACTCTGATGCGCGAAACCGGGAGTCTCCCCTACTGGGACCAGTTTGAATTTGAAGCTGTCTTGAATTCCGGTGCAGATATCATTACGGTCATGCTCGGTACAAATGACCTGGGATACTGGTACAACAGCTCTAATACATTCGATTCCGATCTTGCCGCACTGGTTGACACCTTTCTGCAGATTGAATCTCACCCGCTTGTCTGCCTCTGCCTTCCCCCGACATCGACTCTTGACAACAAGGCCATGGAAATGGACAGCGTTTTTTTTGCAGTAGCCGCACGGAAACAGGTCCCCCTTTTCGATACACAAATCCCGCTTCTGGCGCAATCGTCGTATTTCTCCGACGGCGTTCATTTGAGTGACAGCGGGGCCGCGTGTGTCGCCCGGATTATTCACGATGGCATCACCGGTGCAGTCACGCGGTGGGGATGCACGGATCCGCAGGCGCTTAATTACGACATGTCAATGCTCTGGGATGACGGTTCGTGCAGATATGGCGCAGGAACTATCCATTCCCTCTCTCATGAACAACCGGTGCAAAAAGCCGGGAAAACCATGGTCCATTATTCAATCGCCGGGAGGAAAATCCATACCGCGGGCGGCAGCGGCCCCGAATGGAACATCACCATCCGGACCTCTGAAAACGGTACAATTATTCGAGAGATACGTGGATGTTTTCAGGAGTGACGGTTATGGATTTTCTTCGGTGCCGCCCTTGAGGCGCTCACGCTCAAGCTCCTTTTTTGTCCAGTTTTCCCGGCAAACCTCGCAATACTCCCGCTGGAAACAATCAGGGCACCAGCCCGTGCACCCGCTGATAATGTGATTAATACCGATATTATTATCAGGAAAAGTGTCTTCACGAAGGATATAATCGTGTGCAAGATACGTGTAAACAACATCATCGGGAACATCATTGGCAAGCTCCAGATAGATATTGTGCTCCTCCAGAATGTCAAGAATATCATCAAGCTTGTTTTCCAGCTCTTCCCTGGTCAGCTCATCGGCCGGGGGAAAAGTGAATCCGGGCGGGAAAAGCGAGGTCAGTTTGACTTTAGGCAACTTGTCCAGTTCTTCAAAGTCTTTTACATAATTCAAAAAACTGTTTTCAAGCTCAGGATCGATATCGCTTTCCACACGAAATGTCGCTCCCTGCAATTTGAGATCAAGCTCCAAAGCCTTGTTTTCAAGCTCCAGATCGATTTTCCGGTCATCATCGCTGCGCCAGTCTTCACCATGCATAATTACCGCCTTTTATTGCACATATCCATATTCGGCAATAAAATACGGTATTTTAATCTCCAGTACAAATCTCCGCAACCATTCAGGCCGGGCCGGAAAATTCCTGTGGTACGATCTCCTTCTTGATGTATTTTATTTGATTTTAGACCGCACTGGAGTAGTATGAAAATATCGAGTGGCTTATTCAACGCCATGGTAATGCAGCGTACCAGACGCGGTTTTTCGGATCAACGAGTTGAGGGGACCTGCCCTGCAGATTCGATTATCCGGATACGCGTGCTTTCCCGGGGAAAAGCACTTGGTGGTTTTGCCGGAAAAACCGTATGCAGAGCACAGGGCAAGCGATTCAGGTTCAACTTGAAAGGCATACCATCCGGAGGACCCTATACTATTGTTGTGAGTGCACAATCGAAAGGAGCATGTCGGCAACAGGAATGTAGAAATGTCCTTGTCGGCGATGTCTGGGCGCTTGCGGGCCAGTCGAATATGGAAGGTGTTGGAAGGCTCGATCAGCGCGCAAAACCGGTCGACAAAGTACGGGCTTTTTACATGGACAACCGATGGGACATCGCTGAAGATCCGGTCCATAATCTCAAAGATGCTCTGGCGCCGGTACACCGCCTCCTTAACATGGGAAATCCTCCGGTTCGGCCGGTATTATCCGGTACCGGTCCCGGCATTGCGTTTGCACAGGAAATGTATGTAAAAACCGGTATTCCCCAGGGCCTGATCGCATGCTCTCATGGCGGCTCGACCGTGCAGCAGTGGTCGCCGTCACTGAAACGCAAAGGCACAAAAAGCCTCTATGGTGCGCTGCTTCACCGGATCGCGCTCAACGGTGGAAAAATTGCCGGGATTGCATGGTACCAGGGCGAAAGTGATACGAATGCCGCAGATACTCCGCATTTCACGCGGCGAACATCGGCGTTTATCCGAAGCCTGCGAAAGGATCTGAAATCACCGCTGCTTCCTGTGGTTCTTGTGCAGATCGGCCGTGATGTCAGCCCGAGCGCACAGGGTAAATACTGGCACTCCATCCGGGAACAGCAGCGGAAAATTTCCGGCTCGATTAAAAAACTGGCACTGGTAGCGTCGACAGATCTTTCCCTTGACGACCGCGTGCATATTTGCGGGAAAGACCAACAGCGCCTGGGAAAACGAATTGCAGATGCCATGGCAGGCCTTGCCGGACATGCACCCCAGAAAAAACCGGTCGGAATCAAAAGAGTACGCATCACGCGTGATAAGGGCTACCATTGTGCAAATATCGAACTGGAATTCTCGAATATCAAAAATGGACTCTATTCGACCGGACCCGCTGCCGGTTTCGCTTTGGTCCAGAACGGAAAAAACCAGCATTGTATCTACCGCACCGATTGCAGCAAAAATAAAATAGTACTGAAAACATTGCAGGTACCCATGGGGCTTGATGGTTTATCGCTATACTATGGTTTTGGAGCAAATCCGTACTGCAACATTTATGATGGTGATGATACACCGCTCCCCTGCTTCGGGCCGGTGTCGATCGGAACGCAGCGCCTTATCACTCCCTTTGTCTTAGAAACCCTGATCAGCGAGCGGGTCCCGATAAAGCAACCGAAAGCAAAGCTTCCGTATCCGCCCGGCAATGAAAATTTTGGCTTTTACACACATGCGTTTCCCGATGCATTTCTCAGTGTACATAAGCATTTTATCGCCGATGCACCGGCCAGCGTTGCACAGTACTACAAATGTTTTTTACATTGTCAAGAACCTATGAATATATCGATATGCCTGGGGTATGACGGCCCGGTCCACCTGTGGGTGGACGGTAAGCTGCTGGCCAGCGATTGTAACGGCACCAACCCGGGAGTTCCCGACAAACTGACCGTGCCGGTTGACTTGTCAAAAGGTAAGCACGAAATTATTGTGGGACTGAGCTCCAATTGCGGCCTTGCCTGGGGTATTTTCCTGCGATTTGAGCGTACTGACGTTTCGATGAAACAGGCAAAGGGCAACGGTCCCCGTCCGGCGCTTCCTGATATTGTTCTCTGATTACATTGATGATACGTATGTCCTTGATGACTTGTACGGCAATTATACTTTCACGGGCGACTATCTCAAAACGAATATCTATATCCTGGAATATCTGGTGACATCATTTCTGCCCCATCACGAATTGCGATTGACAGTGGATAAAAGCGAGCTGAAGGAGGGGACCTGAAAATAGCCGGCTCCAGGAGAAATCGCATTACCGTTTTTCACAAAACAAGGTTTTTTTCAGTTTATAATAAGTCATTTCTTCATATCTTTCTGCCTTTTTCGTGTTAGTGCCGCTTTTTACGTACTCAATAATCCCATAAACAGCACCGGAAAATTCCTTATAGTCCAGACCGTCCGGTTCAATTGTAAATACCTGCTGTTGATACGATGTATTTTTATATACCAAAAATATATTCCTTAAGCAAAATATGAATAAAAACCTCGAACAGAGAATTTCCGAAGCGGTACGGGAAAAAGTCAAGATTGTGCCGTACGACCCCGGCTGGCCCGCGCTGTTTGAACGCGAAAAAGAAAATCTCAGGGAAATCCTTCCAAAAACGATTATCAAGCGAATCGAGCATTTCGGAAGTACTGCGGTTCCCGGACTGGCGTCAAAGCCGGTAATCGATATGCTGGTTGAGGTTACAACCCTTGCCGAAACCAGAGATGCTGTTGTTCCAATCCTTGAATCGAAAGGATACGACTATTTCTGGAGACCTGTATTTGACGGTTCTGTGGTTTATTATGCCTGGTTCATCAAGCGAAATTCAGACCGGAAAAGAACCCATCATATCCATATGGTGGAATCCGATTCGGATTTATGGGACAGACTCTATTTCAGAGATTATCTGTGCGATTTTCCGCACAGTGCGCGGGAATATGAATTATTAAAAAAACAGCTTGAGGCAAAATATCCGAATGACAGGATAGCCTACACCAATGGGAAAACAGAGTTTATAATAAAAATAACCCAACAGGCAAAGAGTTGTTATTGCGGATCATAGTATATTTTTCGCTTACCGCGAACAAATCCACCCGACGTCATCACTCCAGTCTTCGGTAATCTTATACGTGCTTTGCCGCTGCCAGATACCCTGATTGTCTTTTTTGTATACATACAGGCGGGTCACCTGAGAGCGATCCTCTTTTTTTTCCAGCCAGCTCCGCACGGCAACACAAACGCCGTTGTCTGTTCTTCTCATGATTTTTCCATAGTCTTCAACCCAGACGATTTCTCCGCACTGAAGGGTGATGTCATCGCGACACCAGAGGGGAATTTCACTCACCTCAACGAATTCCCACTGGAAAATTTTCTTTTTATACAGGTCCTCATATTCAGATTTCATCT
>WJKA01000027.1 GCA_014729375.1 Chitinivibrionales bacterium | reverse complement strand
GCTGGTTTCCGGGCCGGAATGAAGGAGCTTGTTTTTCAGCGGGAGTATATTCCTTTGAAGCGAAGCCCGGCGATTAAAAGCAGAGCCAGGGCGAACAGGGCCGTCACTACCGTTCCCGGTATGATATCAGGCCAGACCCAGCCGTCAAGCACCAATGCGCGCATTGGCTCAACCGCCGCGGTCAGGGGATTCCAGTCGGAAATCAGTTTCATCCATTGCGGCATGACTTCACGGGGGAATATGGCCGTACTGGTGAACATGAGGGGCATAGTGAGAAAATTGAGCACCGGGTGAAGGCCCTCTATGGAGGTAAAGCCTGCCGAGACGGCCAGCGAAATGCCGGACATGGCAAAACTGAACAGCGAACAGATGGCAATCGCACAGAAAAAACCGCCGATGCCGGATGCGAAGCGCACACCCATGAGAACGGCAATCGCCGCGATGATGCCCGACTGGAACGCGGACTGACTCGCTATTGCCGCCATCTTTCCCGCCGGAATGGCGCCGCGGTTAAGAGGAGAGCAGAGCATCCGGTCGAGGTAGCCACTGGTGCGATCCAGTACCAGCGAAAATCCGCAGAACGTTGCGCTAAACAGGGCCGTCATGACCATTATCCCCGGAGCCATGAACGCGATGTAGCCGCCTTCTGCCGAAAAGATTGACATGGATGACGTGGCCGCAAGTCCCGACATCGCACTTCCCATGAGCAGCAGCCAGACAAGCGGCTGCATGAGTATCATGATGATGCGGCTTTTCTGGGCAACGAACCGGATCATCTCCCTGCGGTAGACTGACAGTGCATCGAAAAGCAGATGTTTCACCCATGCCTCCGGTGGGGATGACCATGGTCCTGGTTTCGGCGAGGTGCTTCGCTGCCGCAATAGCTCTTCCCGGTCAGCGAAAGATAGACATCGTCCAGCGTTGTTTTCTTCAGCGTAACGGAAGCCGGAAAAAGGCCAAGAGAATGGAGTGTATGCATGATCGGAGCTATGGCGGCATCACCACCGCTGCAGACACATGCCAGTCCTTCCTCTACGGCAGATACTGTTCTAATATCCGCCTGCGCTGAGAGAGACGTAACAGCATCAGGAATGCTCGCGTAGTCCTCCTGCCCAAGCTTGATGTACACGCAGTCCCCGCCAAGACCCTCCTTCAATCCGGCCGGCGAATCAAGCGCCTTGATAGTTCCTTTATCCAGTAAAGCAATCCTGTCGCAAAGGGCGTCTGCTTCATGCATGTAGTGCGTTGTAAGCAGGACCGTGCTCCCGAAAGAATCCCGAAGCTGTCCGACATACTCCCAGATGTGCGCGCGTGCCTGTGTGTCCAGTCCAAGCGTCGGCTCGTCCAGAAACAGCACTTCCGGATTGTTGACAAACCCGGCGGCAACATCCAGCCGTCGCCTCATCCCTCCGGAATAGATGGAAACCTTCTTGTCGGCCCACTGGCTCAATCCGGCAAGCTCAAGCAGCTTTGCACAGCGCCGCGCAGCCTCACCGCGCCGGATATGGAAGAAACGCGCCTGCATCAAGAGGTTTTGCAGCCCAGTGAGTGTGGTATCGACGGTCGCGTGCTGTGACACATAGCCTATTCGGCGCCGTATCGCGGCGGCATCTTTCACTGTATCCAGACCGCAAACGAAACATGTACCGCCGGAAGGCTTGAGGAGTGTGGTGAGTATTCTCACCGTTGTTGTTTTTCCGGCGCCATTCGGTCCGAGCAGACCAAATATCTCGCCCCGGCCGACAGAAAACGAGATACCGTCAATCGCAACGGCATCTCGCCCGAACCGTTTTGTGAGGCTATCGACGACTATGCAGTTCGAGTTTCTGTCCATTACTGGCATGCCGGCAGGGACGCGTTATTGCTTGGCACAGTTCAGCTCGCCGAGAGACAGGCGGTCATCGATATCTTCGGCTATCTTGACGTAGTCGGCGATGGTCAACGTGTCACTCACCAGGGTTGCAGAATAGGCTGAACGAACCGGCGTCACGGGCTGCGCGCCACCAGGACCGTAGGTCGTATTGACCAAAGGTGTGAACGACACGGATGTTCCCGTTTGAGTGTACGTCCCGGTTTCAACCGCGCCCCAGCCGTAGCCAATATTGCTTTGTACGGTGAAAGAATCATTGGTGGACAACCCGTACTTGAACCAGGAGCCGTTGTAGACGCCGGGCTGCATCTGTGAAGCCATTGTGGAATCGTAGATCATGCCCTGGTATTCAGTGGTGGTGACATTGGAATTGTCGGTCCCGGCCGGGTTAGTGTCTTCCTCACATCCCAGTGCCCAGATCAATGCGACAATGCACAGAAAATTAAGTGATTTCATAGCTCTTCCTGTTCTATAAAAGGTTTTTTTAGGGTGCGGATTTTTGTGTTACTAATATAGTATTCGTGCTACGACTATTGCAAATTGGCAAACCACCTGCATGCGTACGGAAGCCCTCTTTGCATTGGTTCCAGATTAGCAGTGAAATGTGCTGTGCAGGAAAACTCAAAGGATAGTACTACTGCAGGACATTGCATCTTCGCCCGACAGGGTGAAGGTCGATTTTTGCAGGCACAAAAACTTCAAATCTATCTGTCTACCCTACTCATCTTATGTCTTGAGCCGGTTCTCAATATTCAATCAAGACAGTTTGATTGCATACAACAAATATTTTTCTGAAATCGTGCAGAACCCGAATGTGTTTCCCAACCGATCTGTCATTTGGTGTCAATATTGCAGAACATTAACTATTTTCAATTTATTATGTGTTTAGAGGAAACCAGCATATATAAAAAACTGAAAGCTGTCTTCGAAAAATGCGGTATTAACCCGATCCTTGTTGGCGGTTTTGCCGTTAACAGATATGGCTATTCACGTTTCACACACGACATCGATTTCATGATTGAAGCATCGGCTTATCTTTCTCTTGAAGCAGAGATGAAAAAAATCGGATACAGAGAAGTACTTCGGACCGGGTTGTTTGTCAGAATGAAAGGGGCTTCTGATCGCGAATTGATGGTTGATTTTTTGTTTGTAAATCCTGCTACATTCAAAAAATTGCACAGAAATGGTGACACGGTTACAATAGACAGCAATGTGTTTTCTGTTCCCTCTCTTTTCCATCTTATTGCCATGAAATTGCACAGTATCAAAAACAGCAGAAAACGCCGGTTTACTACTGATATGACTGATATCATTAAATTAATTGAACGTAATGATATTAATGTTCTGGATGATGCCTTTAAAACAATGTGTTTGAAATTCGGGAATGAGAATCTGTATAATCAAATTGTCGATGTAGGTAAAAACCCATGAGCAAATCAGAAACATATACCATTGACATCGATTTTGATTTTCCGGTTCTTCGGGAACCTGCCCCTGAATGTCCGGTATTATCCATGGATGACTATGCTTCATTTATTAACGAATCCATGCAGAGGGCAGTACCGCCTGAACAGTTACGGGAACGGCAAAAATGCCTGCCTGCAGATGCACCGTTCATGCTTGATTGATACTCTTCTCTGCAGGAGCTCATGTGGTGGAACAGATGTGTTTGAAAGAATGAAAATCTGTTTACACTCGTTTTCCTGATATTTTTTCGCGTTCATTGTGCGGACCTATTGACGGTACTTGCTGAATGGTGCTATTTCAGGAAAAGCTCGATAACCGGTATTTCAATCGGCGGTTTTACAGCCGGCAGTTTCAGGGTGACGCAGTTTTTCGGGCGCTTAATATCATGAACATCGGTCCCGGTATGCTCTTCAAAGAGTATTTCACTGGCGTCGTGAAGAAACTGAGCGTATTCTATTTTGCCGATAAGATTTTGAAGGTGGAGGAACCTGAACGGCCAGGCGAACAGGTGGAGGTAGAGACGATTTTTTGTTGCATTAAAGGTATATCTGCAATCAGGGGGGCAGGTGAGTTCATCAGGGGCCGGACCGCACTCGTAAATTGAGACGCCGTTTACCCGCATCCATTGTCCCATTTGTTCAAGCTTTTCAATTGCACGAAAATCAAACTCTCCCCTGGCTGTGGGGCCAACATTGAGAAGCAGGTTCCCGCCTTTGGCAACGCCGTCAATCAGCATTCTGAGAATCTGGCCGATACTTTTCCAGGTTTGTTCATCACGATGATACCCCCATGATCCGGAAAAAGTCTGACAAGCTTCCCACACAAGCGGTTTACCGTCATTACCGAGCACTTTTCCATGCGGCTGATACTGTTCAGGCGTGACAAAATCGCCCGCGCCATTGAGATCAAGACGGTTATTGATAAGAATATCCGGTTGGAGTTTTCGCACAAGCGACAGGAGTTTTTCAGACTCCCAGTCATCCTTTCCCTTACCGTCATGGCCGGGATACGAGAAATCGAACCAGATAATATCGACCGGACCGAACCGTGTCAGGAGCTCTTCAACCTGGTTGCGCATGTATGCCGCGTATCGGGAGACATCACGCCCCTGCGTTTTTGTGCGGAATTCTGAATCATTGCGCTGTGGATGTCGGGCATCGACCGGGAAATCCGGATAACGCCAGTCGATAAGCGAGTAATAGAACCCCACTTTGAGTCCCTCGTTCCTGAATGCCTCAACCAGGGGGCCGATAAGCTCTTTTCCACAGGGCGTATTGGTAACCTTGTAATCGGTGTAGCGCGTGTCCCACAGGCAGAACCCTTCATGATGTTTGGTTGTGATCACAAAGTATTTCATTCCCGCATTTTTTGCATGCCGCGCCCACGCGACAGGATCGAAAAGATCAGGATTGAAATGCTCGAAATATTTGCGGTACTGTTCCACAGTGAGCTCTTCACGGTTCATCACCCACTCATGACGGGCTGCGCAGGAATACAGGCCCCAGTGGATAAACATGCCGAGACGGTCTCTGGTGAACCATGCAGTGTTGCCGTGGGGATAGGTTGTGGTGCTCATAAGTGTATCGTTTCCTGTCAAGGATAAAGAAAACATATAAAATAATTCACTATTGTCCAAAATAGAACGCAAATGACGCTGATCATGCTGATATTCGCCGGTCAGAATACTAAAAATTAAAAAAAATCAGCGATAATCGGCAAGATTGGCGTCATCGGCGTTTAACAATCAAAATAATTGTATAACG
>WJKA01000279.1 GCA_014729375.1 Chitinivibrionales bacterium | reverse complement strand
GTTGGCAAATGATTTATATATTTGTGCTATGGTTTTCCTAACACCCCAGAATATAACTTTGTGAAGGAAAATAGCACCAAGGATAGTGGGTATTGTCCAGAAAAGTAATGCTTCTATCGGTGGGGAAAAAGGTAGAATTGAAATAAAGATAAGGATTCCACCGCCTATCAGCGCCAATTCCAGGAAATATTGAGGATGACGTTTATCTTTTTGGCTAAGGAGTAATGTTGTTCACAATACGGGATCCTCAATAAGGTTGATATTGTGGATGTCTTATATGTGCTGGCGCTAACGCGAGTTCCAATCGCGGCAGATACTTCCTTTTCCATATGATTCTTAATCCTTCCAAATCGATTTTCTGGTAGGGATTCACCACAATATGCACACTTTGGCGGGAATTCAAATTGAGAGTGTTCCGCTAGGGAAACCTTGATTTTTTTGCTCATTGTTATCTCCTTCGCGTGTACCTAGGAATTGATGCCATAAGCATTGTTTGGAGCAGACATTATGAGTGGCGTTCGTTACCAAGGCAGAAGGGCAACTTCGTTCCTTTCCGTTTTATCTTGTCTTAGCTGTTTATATCTTCGATGCTTTCCTTTAGCTTCTGGAGCGCTTCTGTTATCCTTGCTTTCTCTGCTGCACCCCCATCAATGAAATCAGAGTATTTAGGTGGAGCCCAATGATGAAGATCTGCGTTTGGTCACAGAGAGCAGATTTCCCTTCCAACTTGCCAATAAGAAAGTGTAAAGGTTCATTTGAAACTCCATAATTAATCACTAATCCCAATTTCAACTGGATCGTTCCCCGGCCAATGGAGTGTGAAGTCGCCCCAACTGGAATCGTCATTCGCCTCAAATTCCAGGCGGAATGTATCGGTACTTGCCTCCATGAATTTGGCCCCTCGATATGTTTCATGAATGTGGAACTTATGAAAATCACTGTCCAACAGGTAAGCCCCAGATTGGACAATGTAATTCAAGTCCGATACTGAAAAATTCTCATTGTCTGCACGGGCCAGGACCAAGATGAGTCGATGTGGATCATAGACGTATAAGTTTCCCGATTTGTGGGTGTAATTCAGATCTTCCACTACCAATTTCCCCTGGGGAGTCTCCAAAACTGCCAGGCGTGAACAGCCACTAAGGAATACTCCGGTAATAACAACCAGGATAACCAAACCAAACCGAAACATATCTCTGAAAGACATAAATTTTTACCTCCTTATAAAGTTGTCTTGGAATAGCTTCCGGTTAAGGAATTACTATTATTGATGATTATAAACTGGGAAATCGAATAATCTAAACCTGCCTCCAACACATCCCTATGGGTCCTGACGTTGGTTTTGTAAATATTTATGGCCCATGGGGTTTTTTTTAAGTACGAAAAGCGGGTCAGAAATTTTTTTTGTTTGAAGATCAAGAATAGATTTCCATTAATAGTTGTCCCTTTTTCTCGGGTCTTTCAATTCATGGACACGCAAAGTATTTTCTGAGTGGTGGATCAAATATGTTTTTATGATGCTGCTATTTGGTTCCCTGTTTTTAATCTGTAATTGCTGGTGTATCTGTGTAACTTCTTCACCGCTGGCTATAATTCATTAAGAGTCTTGGGCCTATATCCCTTCACTTTCTAAATAATTTTTTCCACCCAGGAGGGTGCTGCTTTAGAGCCAGCAGGCTCCTATTTTCTTGGGCAGAATTTCCCTTCTAATTCTTGGATCTTATCCAAAAGCCCAGCTGAATCTCCCCTCTTCTCTGCCCACTCCGCAAAACGCTTGGCTACATTTATCAAGCCATCATATCCTGAGAGCTCTAAATACATGGACGTCTCGCCCCTATAATTCTTCGAAAAACGGGGGGAGGTGTTGATCAAGGACTGATCCTTCCAGGGTCCAATACTGCCAGCAGTTTGCAGAGATTTATGTCCAAGATATTTTTCGATTCTTTATATGGCTAAGATGTGAGGGCCCTTTTCAAATATATTGAAGCAAGTCTCCTTTTTGGATTCTGCCCTGATAAGCAACGGGTCTTTATCTGAACCTTCTGCCCACAGAATCATCCTGAGTTCGAGTGCTAACAGCTTTGCGTAGAGGTTGTCAATTTGCGGCAACAATTCCTCCACCATTAGACGGAGTTCTGGTTCCTGTAGAGTCTCTTCCAATGACCTTAGAGCCCTTCCTAGAGTTTTCATCGGCGCCATCTCCCTAAAAGTTTCGGGCCAATCCGATTTGTCTGGTCTCGAATTGTCCTGTCTGAACTTGAGTTCTAGGGCTTCCGCTTGGGCAGGAAATGTGGATAGTAGCATCCGGGCAAAATGGAAATGGCCTTGTGCGTCCTTGCCTATCTCCCAATCCTTATCATAGGTAGGAAGTGGTTTTTGAATTTGTGCGCAGTGAATGCAATAAAGTGCCTCCTTGGGTATTGCCTCTGCACAGTTCGAGCAAGTTGTCGTTTCCGAATCAGGCGATGTGGCAGTTGAGTATCGCGTGACCCCGCAATTTGGACATACAAATGC
>WJKA01000278.1 GCA_014729375.1 Chitinivibrionales bacterium | reverse complement strand
GTTCGAGGCCTGCATACCGCCTCTCTCGGCTCCACCGATAAAATCAAATTGCTTGTCTATTACTGCGCCGCCCGCCCGGGTCCCGGTCTGATTCCTTATCTGTGTCGTGCCGTGTTTCTGCATCCTGGAAACTTGACCCGTCGTGGGAAGCATTGCGGCAAGATCGGCTCTCGCCTGAGCCTCAACTCCTATTTCACGTCCTGCCGTTACGGGCGCCTGATATCCACCAGGCACAGTTTCTTGAGTTGGAACTTCTGCAAAATCTATTTCGGATTGTTTAAGTTGAGTCGCAATATCCGCCAATGCACCTGGCATAGCTACCATACCATCCTTAAGAACGCTCACAGACGGAACCTCCCCCCAATTGGGAGGCACATCTGCCTGTTCCATAAACTGGTAACCTAATTCCTTGGATGCATAATTCCGCGCATTTTCCCCGAAAGCCTGATCGAGAAGGTTCACTCTTTCACCAAAAGATGCCCCCATAAGCGCAGCTGCCGCATCGAATACTGGAACATTGGAAGCCTTAGATGTATCAATGGCTTTTCCTTCTTCAGCGTTTGCCATGCTCCCAGCAAGCGTAGCAATATCCTTTTGGGATATCTTACCAGTATTCATATAATCACTGAATTTTGCTTCTAACCCTGCGGCAGCTATAACTCCAGGTGCACCTTCAGAAGAAATCAGATCACGTACGGCTCCTATGCTCGCACTATCCATTACCATACGCCCACTCTCTGTAGAAGGCACTATGCCCTTGTTCTTGGCCGAATTAAGCATGTTGCAAGCGCCGGCCAAAGTGAAAAATGCCGGTTTGGAAATATTATCGTTGAAAGCCCCTATAACCATATCCTGGACCATGTCATTTTCGCCGCTCATCCCGTTGAATATAGCACCCATCTGTTCCATCTGGCTCATATCTGTCCAGTTATCACTACCAGTCAACCCTGTAACAACATCAGAGGCACGCCCGAAGGCATTACCTATTACCTCCGCAACAGCATTTGGTCCTCCCGAGAAATCTCGCATGGAAGAAAGCGCATTTATCAACATATCTGATTCGGTAGTATTCAGATCATTTAGCGCATCATTTTCTGCGATATGTTGATATCTCTCTGCGCCTTTCTTCGAAGCCCACGATATCTGTCCAGTGGTACTATCTTGATTCTTTTCAACGATCTTGCGAGCTACCGAGCTTATAATAATAGGTGTTTGAGTAACAGTAGTCTGCATCTTAAAGTCCAAGCCGAGTTTTTGGGTTGTTTCCATTACTTCAACCGCCTGGCGGCCGTCAATTCGTGCATTCCATGATTTGGTTGCCCCCAATACTGCTTCCATAAGTTTGGTATTACCTGTAGTACCTATACCGAGTTCTTTGCTGGCCCCAATACTCCCCACAGCGGCGCACACATTACCCCCTTCTGCCATAGCTTTCTCAATTGCTCTTAGCTGTTCAGCTGTAGCTCCAAGTCTGTTCTTGTTCAAGAAATGTACAACTTTTGCTCTTACTCTGTTCATACCTTGTGCTGTTCGAATATTGGTTCTTGCGGCCATTTGATACCACTGGGATGATGTATTCTCACAAGTAGTGACAAATAATGCATCTTGCAAATTGCTTATTCCCTTCATGCATTGATTTACTCTACTAATCGAAAAACAGTTAGAACCTGTTACCAACTCACCTACTATATGAATATCGTTGAGAAATTGTTTTAATTTAGCACCGCCGGCCTTTTTAGCCGCCATTATTGCAGCCTCATATTTCGCAGGGTCAGCATATTCACGTACCTGAACTCTGACCCCATTTCTCATAACATCCCCTCTGCTACTAAGCACACTCTTCATGTGTCCAGCAACCTCAGTTACCTTTGCTCCTTCTCCAGCACTTACAGCAGTTATACGGTGTTTCCCGGGCTTAATTCCCTCGAAGTGCTCATTTACGGTATACTTACTCGCAGCTTCCATTTTGGCTTTTTCAGTATGATGCACGCTAGTTACTCCAAGCGCTTTTTCGGTAGTTGTATTAAGGTCTAATACTTTCGCATCCATTGCCCCTAATATTTTCTTACACCCTTCTATTGTCCCGCCGTATCCTACCATAATACTCTTAGCACCGTGAGCATTGGTGGCATTTATATGGCTAACTACATCCAAAAAGCTCACACCTTTACCTGAAGAAGAATTGAACATTTTATAAGCAGTAGCCGCATCACAGGATAAACGAGCGTCCAGACCATTCCCTATTCTTGCCCTGTGTGTTACAGCAAGCGAAGCGAGTTGACTGCCGAGCTTTGTATTACGCATTGTTTTGAAATTACCATCCTGGAGTGCATAACTGGTGAATTTTCCGCCTTTAGAAGCTATTTTGATGCCACCGGGTCCGCCTTGAGGACTCAAAAGAACATCTGTAGCATTATTTACATATGACCTTAACGCCTTGACTACCATTGCCTCACCACCCGCCGCATTTACACTTCCGCCATTTGCTCTAATTACGTCCTGTATCATATTATTAATAAACTTCTTTGCTTCTGCAGTATTTGCCATCTTTATCTGTCCGCTTCTATTTCCGCGTTGAAAGAGGATTCCATCAACAAAACCAGCGTCTACATTTTTCCCTTTGAGCATTTTACTGTATTGTTTGACAATCCTTTCAGCTGCCTTAAGGAATAAGTTGTCAAGTGCTTCAAATGACCGTTTCGCTCCGCTACTTAGTTTGTGGAAAGTATCCACTTCCCGGCCAATGGTCAACCTGGCCATTTGCGAACATGATTCAAACTCATCTATGGTCAACATGGAACAGTCCTTGAGAAGATTTTTGTTCGTATGCATCACATGCATTGCTGTCTTAGCATCCATAATATACAATCCGGCACCGCCACTACCCATATCTGCTGCTCCCTTGACTAATTTTACCATTCGGTTGCCCGCACCATCACCGAGCACCCTGTCATAGAACTGCCTAATCGCCTTTGTATGCACTTTATTGAACGCATCAGCCGCATTGAAATCCGTATTTGTTATAAAAACCAATTTAGCATCCTTCTTGCTGGTAATTGCTGCTTTTATTTTTGCCTCTATGGCTGCTGCAGACAAACCGTTCTTCACTCCCTCTGCTTTTACTTGTGCCTCTATTGCGTATAATAAACCCAGTTGAGCCGTCAGACTCGGAAAGCTCTTACCAGCACCACATTTAAATGCTACCATTGCGGCTTCAGCCACAGCACTTCCCAATCCTGATCCCGATGCGTTACGTGCTCGCATTCCAGCTAATACATTATAGAAAGCAGCTTTATTCTGGCTCAACTCACCAACAAAACCCGAGCCTTTTTTCCCGGGGGTCGCTGTAAGCTTATAATTATGTTCAAAAGCTTTTATCGTACCTTCCAAGGAGCCCCTGAGTTCCGCGTCTTTAATCTTACCCAGTTCTGCAGCAAGGGATGATTTGGAAAGCGGGGTATTATTGGATAAGCTAGTAATCACCTTTTCTATTATTGAACCGGCCATGTCGATTTGCTTTAAGGCCTCGCCTTTTACTTTTTCAAAAACCTTACCCACATCTTTTCCTTGTTCCGCGGCGGTTTGTATTTTATTATCGCTCATTATTGCAGCATTGAAACGTGCTATCCCTGCTTTTTCCCCGAAAGCCATGTTTAATGCCTGTTCTTTCATCTCTGGTGACATTCCGAGTTTTTCCGCTCTCGCAGAAATAGCCTTATACAATTCTCCCTGCTTCATCGTCTCGGCTGTAGCTGCATCGATGCCCTTCCCTTTAATATGAGCCTTTTCGAATTTTGCAACATCTCTCATGGCATTTTCTATCAAAGTATTCATCACCATCTTGCTTTCAATCGCAGCCAGAGCTTTGCCCATCTTAGCTGCGAGACTAAATCCAGCTGGTTTCATAAACAGTATCGCCCAACTTAACACCTGTTTTTCAGCCGAGCTAAAACCTGTCCTCGGACCTTCTTCTCCTTCTTTTGCTTCAAAGAAGCTAAGAGCTTTATCGATCGCCGTGACAGTAACCACCATTTCTGCTTGCCCCACTATACCGGCCACCTGCTTGCCCAGACCAAGGAATAATCCCCTTCCGATAGTAAGTCTTCCCTCAGCAACCTTACTGAGATAGCTTGCTTGCGAGCCCGCATGTCCCGGTCCTGCCCCCAGCAATTCAACCATTGCCCCCATCCAAAGACCCTGCGTAGCTCCATGTAAGGCCGATTGCGCAAGAAGCCCGAGTGTAAGCGCTTGACTCGAACCGTCCGGTTGTTTAACCTTTAAGCTGAACCCTTCACCCTTTAAATAAGATATGACGCCTTCAAATGCCGCACCTACACTGGTAAACATCGGAGATACGCCTATCCATTTCATAGCCCCCTGAATACTCTTCTGAGCGATCGCGTTACCCGCAAACATGAACTGCGCCGCCTTTCCTTCAACAGCTGTTATGGCTTCGGTCGCTTTTGCTCCGAGATCCGCTGTCTTCTGGAAAATACCCTTAACATGGTTAATACCCGTTGAAGATACAAGATATGCCGCTACTACACCCCAGATAGCACCCTTAACCAAACTATTGATAGCCTCGGTCGTGGTCATACTTGTGCCAAGGGTCATAAAATCTTTTGCAAAATTACCAACGGCAAAACTAAGCACAATAGCTGCTTTACCGGTCCATGTCTTTGCAACCGACTGTAGAGGTTTAGTTACAGCATTAAAGGCATTAAAGAAGGTCCCGCTGCCTATCGCATTAACTCCGACAAAAATACTATGAAAAGCCATGCCTTGGGCAAAACTCTTACCAACCATTTGCACAAAGGTCTTATCGTCGAACTTAGCGCCAGTAAAAGCCGTTTGCACAGCATACACCGTAGCATTAGTAACCGCCCATGTCATACCGGTCCCCGCGAATTGTGCCACCATCGCAGATCCTATGGCATTAACTGCGTTTGTGACTCCTCCTATAAATGCGCCACCGAACAGGAACCCTCTTGCAGCCCACTGCATTAATGTGGTCCTGTTAAATACTTCGCTGAAATCTTTATCACCAAAGAGAGTTTGAGATATAGCACCCAGGGTATAGGATCCCATCGCCGCTCCCATCGCCGCTCCCGCTGGTCCCGTTCCGCTAAAGAGACCTTTTGCCGTATCTTTTACCACCTGCTTCATACCGCCTGGCAACTTAGCAAGCCCGGTCTTTTTAATTAATTTCCTCATGGCTGCTCTAACGGCTTTTACTCTGCTCCCGGTGAGCTTATGCGCCTTATTATAAGCCTTAATCATTTTCTTTATCGTTGACTTTAAAGCACTTTTACTATAAGCCCCTACTGCTTTGCTAACTGTAGAGAGCAACACCTGGCCTATTCTTGTATAAGCTAAACCGGTGGAACGGGCAAAAGCTGTAACTCCAGCTTCTATGCCTTTGGCGAAACCACCCCGTGCAGAAGCAGTCTTGAATGCCTTAAATGAACGCGAAAAGACCTGAGAGACCTTATTGTTGAAATTTTTAAGAGTTTTTAATGAAAGTGCCTTGCGCATCTTTCCAAGAGTTTTTGTGAGATTACTAGCGGCATTCTTGATCGTCTTTATGCTAGCTCCGATGCCTTGTCCGACAGCTTTCAGCATACTGGGCTTTGCAACAACAGCACCTGTCTTTGCAGCAAGCTTTCCAAACCCCATATCTCTCAAGAAAGCTCTGCGCCCGGCTTTTACACCGTTAGCAAATCGGGACATCATGCCACCCTTTCCGAACCTAACTCCTTTGTAAAATGCTTTAAGTGTTCTTGGCCCTGCTTTAAGTATTCTCGCTCCTGTAGTAAAAGGCTTTGCCAGGAGTTTTAGGGCACCTTTAAAATTCACGCTCTTGATGGCTTTTACTATATTGCCTAATGTTGCAGTCAGTTTACCCGCACCGGCGCTGATACCCTGAAACAAACTCTTCCCGCCGGTAACCGCAATAAACATTACCGTTACCCCGATCGAAATAACGTCTTCAATTGTAAATTTGGACAACCAGCCAGTTTCAGCAAGTCGTGTCTTCAATGCGCTGGACTTATGCACCTTGAACCCGCCATAACTGGCAAGCCCCCAAGAAAATACCTGGTGGCATATTATCATGAAATTTGCAAGTTCGAACATGGTTGTACCCGCAAGTCCGGCATCGGCCCACTCATCCATTAAACTCTTTGCGCCGGAAGTATAATCATAAGTCCAGTGTGCTTCCCCACCTTTCGAAGCCGCATATTGATAAGCTGTAGTACATGCACCCAAAGTAGCACCGGCGGCCGCTCCGATGGCTGTACCTATCAGCACAGACGCCGCTAATTTTGCGCTTATTGCCATTATACCGATACCCACACCAACCTCAGAAGTAATAGCACCCACAATGAGACCTACAACCGCCACTATAAGACCTATAGCGGCACCAACGCTCATACCGGTGGAAGTGAACGCAGCCATGCCAGTAAGAACGCCCTTTATGCTCATGCCTTTTGCGTTAAGTGCCGCTTCTATATTATCACCCAAATTATTATTGAGCATGATCTTGCCGAATGTAGCGATATTACCTATTATTGCCTGGCCTATGAGATCATTCGCAACAGCATTCTTCACAAGATTAGTCCATATAGCATCTACAAATACTGTCTTCAAAGACCCCCAGAGACCTCCGACAACGCCCGTATTGTCAGGTCCCCAGAACCAACCTGTAAGCGCCTGTGTAGCATTAGCAAACATACCGGCTAAAGCGTTACCCGCCATGGAGAAATCGCCTGTAAATACACCTTTTAC
>WJKA01000277.1 GCA_014729375.1 Chitinivibrionales bacterium | reverse complement strand
GTCTTCAACGAATCGCTTTTTAAGGTGCTCAATCGTGCGGGAAGTAACGCCCAGTGCTTGGGCAATATCAGCAACCTGCCAGTTTGGTGCGTCTTCACTTTTATCGCAAAGTAAAAGAGCTCTGGCGTTAAGAAAACGCTTTGCTGGAGTTTTGCCATCTTTAGTCATTTTTGATAATTTTTCCCGCTCATCGTTAGTAAGAGTAACTCGGTATCTAACAGCCATAACAGCCTCCTTCATAGGTTGTTATGAAAATAGAATATGCCACCGTTATACGAAAGTTTACATGTTACATGGTAGTAGAAGATGCATTCGAGATCGAAAGCGCTCTTTGCATTTGCAGCATAGGAGAACATGAACCGCATTGTCGAACGGTTTTTGCATTTTTCGCATTTTGCAATAATTGCGCGCCTGACATTCTTTTCCGCGCGCCTGATAAACGACACCCGCCATCCGGCCCGTCCATTTTTCAGGATGATATACACGCCCGGACAATTTTTCGTGACCAGTTTATCGATCGTTTTCCGGTCGAACGGATATGTTTTTTCCATGCAAAGCTCCCGCGGGTTGCAAAGAGGCGTTCTGCCTGTCAAACTATATACCAATAATACGTCGTCCAATCCGTCAAATCAACGGGGTGGGGCAAAAAAGCGTACAACAAACCATTCATAGAGTAAAGAAGTGATTTACTTCCTGCGTGTTTGCGCGTGCCCGGTTTTTACGCCTTTTTCCAGAGAGGAAGATGTTTTTTTCGCAAAACCGTTAAAAAGTGTACAACAAAAGTGTTGTACGCTTTTTTTCCTGAAAGCCCGAAAATGCTTGAAATCGCGTTCATTTCCAGAGAAAATGAATATACGGTCGCGATCATTTGATTGCGGCCGGGCGGCTGAAGAGTAAGGGTTTTCGGGTCCCGTTTCCCTGTTCTTTCCGGACAATCACTCTGCCGTGCCGTTGTTTTCTGCGGCATGAGCGCGGTTGTTGTCGTATGCGTCCTGTAGCGTATATGCATTGCAGCGCCGGCCGTTGCGGGTATTTTTTTATTGAACAGCAACCCTTAATTGAAGGAGGAATTGTATGGCCAGTTATCTTGGAACCAGTGGAAGCAATCCCGGTGATGTAGGCACCAACGGCAAGCTGGGAGCAGGACTACAGGCAGCATCCGAGCAGATGCATGTCAAAAAGACCACGTCAAATTACAGCTACAGTGACATTCTCCGTCTCGAGGGCACTGCCGGTGGTTCCGGGCATGGTGTGGGCATTCTCTTTATCGGCAACAACAGTAATTGCAAGATGGCCCGGATCAAGGGTATCGACAACAACTCCTGGGACGGCCGGGTTGATATTGATGTATCAAAGGCGACAGGGTCGGGACAGGACAACATGATCACCACGCTCTCGGTCGCGGGGCCTAATGGAAGGGTCGGGATTTGTGACACAACGCCGTCATATACGCTGGATATTGGAGGGGTATGCAGAGCAGATGCCTATTTTGAATATTCCCCCTTGTTCAGGGGCGATGCCATAGCTGCGATAAAAAAGATTAAACCCCAAAAAAGAAACGCCAGAGGATGGACCGATGTCGACCATGCAACGCTTCCCGAAAAAGTCAAAGTTATTGCAGAAGAGGAGCGGTGGCACAGCAAGGCGACCGGCAAACAGATGCCCGGGACTTTTCAGCCCTTGGCAAAAAACCGGGACAAATACACCAAAAAGAAGAAAAAGGTACCCTGCCGCTCGGTAAGCCATTCCGTGCAGCTCAATTTGCGGGCCATCCAGCAACTTGTTGAACGGGTCGAGTATCTTGAGAAACAGGTGGCTGCAAATAAATAGTATGTATAGTGCGGCTGGGGTTGCATTTGTTTCAATTGTGATCTATCCTCACCGGGGCATACTTCATTCTGCAGGACAGGCCTTCATATCCCGGCGGCGTTTATGGATCGAGCAACGGATCGTATACTTCAACCGCGCCGGAAATTCCCTGGTCGGTTTCACCGCCGATAACATAGATTCTATTATTGAAAACCGCGGATGCGGCGCCCTGACGCGCGGTCGGAATGGGAGATTGCCGGCTCCATCGATCTTCTGAAGGATCATAGGCCTCGTTGACATCCAGTATGCCGGCATTTCCTTTTCCTCCCGCAGCATACAGCACCCCGTTCAGGTGAACGCAGCAAAACGACATCCGAGCATGGGGCATGGGAGATTTATCAGACCATTCATCATTGGCAAGCGAATACGATTCAACGGAATTCAGTATTTCTGTACCGTCCCATCCGCCGAATGCATACAGGTGCGACATATATGCAATCGTCGAATGGCCGGTCCGCGGCCTGCTCATTGACTTTTTGCGTTCGATTGAGGTAATCCCGGTTGAAAAAGAAAACAGAGAATCGCATATTCCAACCGGGTATTTTTCACCACCGAGACAGTAAATGCTGTCACTGATTGCAGTCGTTGCCATAGAATTTCCTGACAGCCAATTATAAGAAACTATATTCCAGGTATTGTCTTTGGTGCTATATCTGTAAATCGATGTAAACCAGATATTTGTCTTTAATCCTGCAAAGTACCATATTGTTGAATCGGTCGCCACTATTCCTGCACCTTTTCTTGGTTCGGGGATCGGAGCACGTGGTGTCCAGGAGTCGGTTGCAGGATTATAGCGAATCAGATCGTCCAGCGCCCCGGTTTCGTTTTCGCCGCCCGCGCAATAGAGTGTATCGTTTATCACACAGGCGTATGCGTTTTTCCGGGGAGCGATATCGCCCAGGACCGACCATCCTGTGCTGTTGCCTTGTATGTCAACGGGCATTTCGATTGATTTCAGGCTTTCATTGCCGCGGCTGTCCACAGACGCAACCGAATAGCAGTAGCGGGAGTCAAAAGCAGGTCCTCCGTCAAGCGAATCCACAAAGAACGTATCGGTCATAAAGCCCGCGCTTATTTTCACTGCATTTGAGTCCTGGTGACGGCGGTAGACCACGTATCCCTGTGTCAGCGCGGTATCGGCCTGCTGCCAGCTCAATCGCACGACCTGTGTTACCGGATCATACGCGCTGTGTACCTTCTGCGGCACTGGAATCCCCGTATATTCCAGATAGATGGTATCATCAAGCACGGTTTCTTTCCCGGGCCCAACAGTGAGCATGGTATCAAACGGCCGGTAGTCGCGGCCGGCAACGAGAAAGCGGACAGGATAGGTCCCCGCGGCCATTGAATCAAGGGCAAAGTTGCCGACAGAATCATCAGGTGACAGCAGCCGGTTTGTGCCGACGGCCAGGATCAGCACATTTCTGGAATCATGCCCGGGCAGGAGACGCACTACCCCGCGGACCGTGCCCGGCGCCCGCAACGTGTCGCGCAGCGTGTCCCCGGTCACATTGCCTGATGAATCATAGTGTATCGGCACCAGTGCCCTGAATGCCTTGTTACCATTCTTGACTGCCAGAATATTGAACGTGTCTTCAGAAAGC
>WJKA01000276.1 GCA_014729375.1 Chitinivibrionales bacterium | reverse complement strand
GTACTGAAGACTCTTCGAAAGGCTTGCCTGTGTCTCTTATGAACAGGTATTCACCTTCAATAAATATACCCGAAGCAAAACAGGAAACAGTAGCGGCAAGCACCAGGATTGAACAATAGATTCTTTTCATATCAAGCACTTATGTACATATATCGCAGAACAGCTATGCATTTCACCGGTTTATTAAAAACACTCCGATAAATAGTGGTTTTGTCCATGTTTACTATAGTAATTAATACTGCTTTCCATGCATGAATATTTCAGTTTTATATCTCACAGCAAACAGCAGGCTTTCATCCGTGCAGCAAAGGCTGGAAAATCATTGTTTGAGTTCATCCGGGGTGTATTTTTCGAGCCGGTTGCCGTCAGCACCATTACAATTAACAATTTACTTGTGCAATAATGTAAATATATAATTGCAGGCTGCATGTCAAGAGAAAAATGACATAATTTTTAGTGCGCTGCATACACGAAGTGGTCCCCCCTCCAGGAATATAACCGTGTCATTCATGAGAATCGTATCAGTTTGCGTAAACCGTTCCGTTGCAACTGCCCGAAAGGGCCACTTTTCCTGAGCGAATTCTTCGGAAAAGCGTAGACTCTCTGTCAGTGACAAATACGTTTTTTGCGTAGATAATTTGTATAAATAAATGAACATAATTTTCCAGGCTGACCTCTGACCTCTCCGGCTCCGCCGGCTCAGTTAGTGAATTTTACTATTTACAGTGCCCTGTAAACAAATAGTCATCTTTACGGCACGGGCGCCCTGTGTAAAGAAACACAAGCGTGTGCCACTGCTGTCCCCTGCAGTGGGCGATACCTCTCTCATACAGAAACAATCCTTTGTTGTCGTTGAAACCCGCGGCAAGGTCCAGGCACGCTCTCAATTCAAAGGTATCGATATATCAAAATCTTGTATTCTTTCCCCCCTCAGCAACATATTCATTTCACCGGCCCATTCCGACTGCAGGTTTTCTGGTGTGAAGGTATGTCATCAACCCGTTTTTGCATCGTACAGCTGTAATTTTTACCCCTGTCGTGATTTTAACGTCTTTAAACGAAATTGTAATAAACTAAAACAAACTGGTGCACACGATCCAGTTCAAAGCCTTATATTAATACCATACCAAATTCATTCCTCTTTAATCGAAAAGGAATTCATTCACAAAAAATCATCTGCCATTTGCCTGATCAGCAACCTGGCTTATAGTTCAGCCGGAAAGAGGGGTCTTTCATGAAACCGTTATTGTATTCTTTTGTCATTTCTGTATTATTTTCCAATTTTCTCAATGCAGCAACGTTTTATGTTTCTCCTGAGGGCCAGGACACGAATCCCGGCACGGAATCGCAGCCTTTCAGGACACTGGAAAAAGCCCGTGATTCTCTTCGCAGTATCGGGCCTGCCGGTAATACGGTTATTCTGCGCGGGGGTGATTATTTCCTCGACCAGACATTCACTCTTGACGACCGTGACGGGGGCACGGAACAGGAGCCGGTAACATGGAAAAACTATCCGGATGAGGAGCCGCGCATTTTTGGAGGTCCGCGTATCACCGGATGGGAACAGTATGAGGATGATATTTACCGTGCCCGGCTCGATCTTCCCGATTATGTCAACCTGGAGACCATGGCATGGACCCTGTCGGAAAATGCAAAACGCTCACCCCATGCACGGCATCCGAACGTGTTCTCCGGGCCCGGGCATGGCTTTTTTAAAAGCCAACGATGGCAGGAAGCGCGGACCGTGTGGGGCGAAGGAGAATTCCCCTCAGACTGGCAGGACGACTATCACTGCAGAATGGTTGCAGGCTGGGGATGGTTTTCGCAACTGTGGCCGGTAAAAAATGTCGATTTTGCCAACTATGAAATAATCCATGATCCGAAAATAAAGGACAGCCGGGGTTTGCTTTTTGTATCCGGCGCTGTTGAATTTATCGATTTGCCCGGTGAGTGGGCCATTGCCGATGACGGATATCTTTATTATTGGCCAAAGAATACCCCGATCGAAAACCAGGTCATTGTTCTCGGCATCCTGCTGCGGGTAGTCGAGCTCAAAGGCCGCAGCGACGGCACGCCGGCGAAAAATCTCATAATCGACGGTCTCACGGTGTCGACCTCGGACTGCACCTATCGCGGGCTCTCCAACAAGCAGACGCCCACGGATCTGGATGACGGCACCACAGCGAATTGTGATGACGATTATTCCCGCCAGGCATTGCTGGTCCTTGAAAATGCCGAACATTGCACGGTTACCAACAGCAAATTTTACAACGCGGGCATTATGGGCATTCTGCTCAATTACCATGCACAATACAATACGGTCTCCGGTAACTGGATCCAGGGAGTCAATTACCACGGCATCTGCCTGCAATCATATTGCGGGGAAACCGGTCCCTGGGTTTACAACAACAAATACAATACGATCAGCAACAATTATATCTATCGGACAGGAAGAAGGTGGAGCAACGGCGCAGGAATTTACCTTCACCAGAGCGGCAATAACCTTATCGAATATAATGAATTCAGAGAGGGCCCGCGGTACGGCATTACTCTTAAAGGTGTTAACTATGTCGGCGACCAGCGGGGTGATTTCTGCTGCGGCGATTATGATTGCGCAATCAATCATATTTTCACTCAGCATAATGTCATACGGAACAACGATCTCTCTCACGCAATACACTCCACCAACGATTGCGGGGTAATCGAGTCCTGGAATATCGGCCCCCATGACAGTCTGTATCACAATTTTCTTCACGATTGTTATCATCCAGCGATCAACGCACGGACATATAACTCTTCAGATGATCCGGCACTCGCCACAACTCCCGAGTGGTACCATACCGGCGGCCTGTCACACCGTCAGCCGTTTTACCCCGACGGTGCGGGCAGACATGAAGGCAATTACTATTATGAAGGGCACGCGGTATCCAATATTGTCGATGCTAAAGCCGGGCATTACGACCATACAATCATGCCGTGCCGCTCCGCGGTGATCGACGCGGCCACGAATTATAACTGGGATGAAATCGGCCTGCGCGAAACATTCAAATGGTATGGTCAGACGCCGGCCACCGACGCGCTCGATGAGGAGTGGGAGTTTCCCGAAGAAATCGTTCATGATCCCGATTATATTCCCGAATACATGAAACGATTCAACGACGGCACCGGCCTGACCGCGACCTATTTCAACGATGATAATTTTGGGAACCAGGTCAAGACACAGGTTGATTCGATCATGGCATTCAACTGGGTGAAGCAAAGCCCGACCGGCAGCAACCGGTTTTCGGTTCGATGGGAAGGCTATCTTGTGCCGATCAGGACCGAGCGGCACCGGTTCAGTTGCTGGATCCCCAAAAACTGGAGCTGCAAAGTCTGGATCAACGACACGCTTCGGCTGCATGATGATTCATATAGTCAATTCGGTTATTGTCGGTTCGGCGACACGCTGACCGGGCCGCTGGAGGCCTATTCGTATGTGCCGATCAAGGTAGAAGTTGCCAGTGCTGCTGCAACAGGCTATTTCTCGCTGGAATGGTACAGCCTGACTGCAATTCCGACCATGCCGGTCATGCCGACCCAGCTCTATCCGAAAGACCATGATACCAGCCGGCCGCCGGGGGGCTATGATGGCGGTTTGCCGGTAGAAAACGCCGATATTTCCACCGTACGGCATGCGGCCGTTCCCCTCCTCACGGTCTACGGTACTACGGTGCATATTAATACGCACCGCACGGGCAGCCATGAGGTCCGGTTGATCGGTCTTGATGGAAAAATGATTGATCGAATCAACGGCAGAGGGACTTTTATGATGGACCTTGCGCGGTACGGCAGCGGTGTGTATCTGATTTCTGTTGCCCGCGGAAAATCGAAAACAATGCAGCGGGTAGTGATAAAAAAATAATCGCGCTTTAAAGCAGGCAGTTCCGGCCGCGGCTGCCTGCACCCGCAGTTCCGGGGCGGACACCTTTAGAACGTAAAGGATTCTTTCCAAAAGCTCTAAAAGTAGTCCGTCACCACAAACTCCAAACTCCCCACCTCCACAATCGACCCACCAATCCAGCACCCGAGTATCATGTAACAAAAATGTAACTATTTATTTATTGACATCAATATATTTAAATATCATATTCCTTTTATTCCTGTGGATTTTTCCTTCAGGGTGCAAAATTGTCATTTCAAATGCTATGGGAGTTTCGTATGACTTCAAAAGTCGCTATTTTTACCGTCGCTGTTTTTCTGGCTGCAGGAACCATTCCGGGCCAGGACACGATCTCTGAAAACAGTTGTTTCACCAGGCAGGGCCGGATAGCCGACCCATCGGCAACACGCCCCGACGCATCCTGGGAGCCGGGGTATCAACAGCGGGTCGATTCGCTGATCCATGCACAAACCTGGACCCCGGGCAACGGTGAATCAAGCCAGGACGCGGGCAAAAGCGACTGGTCGCTGCTCCTGGCCGAGATGGCCAAGGATCTCGGTGATGATCCTGCCCTGCAGAACTGGATCGATACCAAAGGCGACGAACTCCTCAACAGTAAATGGGCCGGTTCATTTTTCAAAGCATTCTCCTGCCCCGGCTATGCCATGTACTACTTCAAATACAAAGACAAACTCCCGCAGAGCCAGCACAACCGGGTTTATTCACAGCTTTACGATCAACGGACTTACGACAACAGTGTTTTCATGGACGGCCAGAGTACCGACGAACAGGTCACGGTCACCGGATGGGAATGTCTTATGCGTCCCGATCACCATATGGACCCGATCTACGGCTATACCGAGTTCAATTCGGAGAATTACAACTGGATGGCCCGCCTTACCGGCTACCTTTTCGCCCATGAATATGCCGACAACACGTATGTCAATTATTACGATCCCTATTATAAAAACTGGACGCGCGCGGCATTCTGCGCGGGTCGAGTTGAGTGGGACAGCAACAATTACGGCGGCTACTGCATTCAATCTGCGCTCAATGCATACGAGTTTGCCCCCACGCCGGAAGACAGGCGCCGCGCGCAGGCCGTGCTCGACTGGCTGATGATCACCACTGCACTTCACCATATTGACGGTTTTTGTGTTGGTGCGGATGTTCGCGCCAAATACAATGCATACCGCCCGTTCGCCGGGACCCTTGTTCCGTATTCATATGTCTATTTCGCCGATGCAATCCAGCCATCATACGATATCGACAGCCTGCAGGAACATATGCGGATT
>WJKA01000275.1 GCA_014729375.1 Chitinivibrionales bacterium | reverse complement strand
GTGAGGGTCTCGTCGCCCTCCCAGTTTCCGGCCACGTCGCGGGAGTGGTAGTCGATGGTGTGATTGCCTTCACTAGTGATGGTGAAGGAACCACTGTACGTCTGCCAGCTTCCGCCATCGACCCGGTACTCGCTCAGGGCCACGCCTGACGTGGCGTCGAAGGCCGACAGGTCGACACTGACGTCGGAGATCCACCAGCCGTTTTCCCCAGCCACGCCGGAAGGCGTGGCCGTCGTGTCCGGCGCCACGGTGTCGATGCGCACCGTGCCTGTCTCCACCGCCCCTTGGTTCCCCAACCGGTCGACGGAGCGATACTTGAGGAGGTGGATGCCTTCGCTCTCGATCCGGAAGCGGCCCCGGTAGATCTGGCGACTCCCCCCGTCGATCCAGTAGTCAGTGCGCCGCACCCCGACCCCGGCCCCGTCGTCCGCCGCAAGGGTGACGTCGACCGGGGAGATCGTCCACCCGTTCTCCCCAGGGGTGCCGTCGAGGTCGATGTCCGTTTCAGGTGGCGTGTTGTCGACGTGGACCGGGACAAAGCCGGGGCTCTCCCGGTTGCCGGCCACGTCGTCGGCTCGGCTGCCCAGGCTGTAGTCGCCGTCGGGGCCGGCGGTGGTGTCCCAGCTCGTGGCCCAGCCCGTGGTGCCTCCCGCCGGGTGCCAGGTGGCCCCGCCGTCGCGGGAGGTATCCACACGGACCACCCCCGATCCCGGCGTGGGGTCGGAGGCCGTGCCGGCAATGGGGACGGTGCCCGAGAGCCAGTCGCCGGCGGAGGGACCGGTGATGGCTGATGCTGGCGCCACCGTGTCGATCCGCACCGGGACGCTGTGGTCACTCTCCCAATTCCCCGCCACGTCGCGGGAGCGGTATTCGAGGGTGTGGTCGCCTTCGCCGGAGATCGCGAAAGGACCGAAGTACGTGTGCCACATCCCTCCACCGACCCGATACCGGATGGCCCAGACACCCGACGTGGCATCGAAAGCCGACAGGTCGACGGCGACGTCCGATCGCCACCAGCCGGCGTTGCCCGGCGTGCCGGAGAGGGTATGGGCCGTGGCTGGGTCGACGGTGTCGATCTGCAGCGCCACGGTCCGGACGACCTCCACGTTCCCCGCCACGTCGGTGGAGTAGTAGATCACCGTATGGGCACCCTCGTCGCTGATGGCGAACGGACCAACGTAGGTCTGCCAGGCGCCGCCGTCGACACGGTAGGTCGTCGCCTGGAGCCCGCAGCCACTCTCCACCGCCGATAGATCGAGCGTGACGGGAGAGATCCACCAGCCCGCCGCGCCGGCCGTGCCGGAGGGTGTGGCCAAGGTCGTCGGCGGGGTGTAGTCCTGCTGGGCGCTCTCCGTGGCGCTCCAGACCCCGGCCGTGGTGCCGTAGCGCGCCTGGATGCGGTAGTAGTAGGTCGTCTCGGCCAGGCCGGTGAAGGTGTGGCTGCCGCCCGAGATCCAATCGCTGTTTCGCAGATCCACCGAGAAGCCCGCGTTCTGCGCCGCCTGGACCCGGTACTCCAGGGCCGGATCCTCGCTCCAGCTCACCGTGCGATCCGGATCGTTGGCGCAGGCAGCGCCAAGAGAAAGGGCCGGCGGGCTGGGTGGATCGGGCGAGAACGAGATCTCGGTCAGCACGTCGTCGAAGTCGCTGTCCCCGCCTGGACAGCCGATCAGCATATCCTCCCAATGGACCGTGCCCACCAGATTGCCGCTGCCGGACGTCCACTGGCTCTGGGTGTCGGCCGGCGGGGCGTAGTAGCGGGTGTCGTAGTGACACGCCTCGGGGGTCCCCTCGAAGGAGAACAGCCAGACCTTGAGCCGGTCGCCGGCGGCGACGTCGAGGGTGTGGGCGCGCATGTAGCAGGAGTGGGACCCGTTCGGCTCCAGGTCGCCGTAGGAATACCGCACGCCGTTCAGGCGGTAACCGTACTCGGACTTGAGGTCAGTGGGATCGTCGCCGCAGGAGTAGTACCAGCGCAGCGTGACGGTCCCATCGACGGGGAACGTGATTCCTCCCGGCCCCACACTCTGGGCCGGGGGCGCTGCCTGGGTTTGGGGGCCAGAAACTAACCCGACCAGAAACAAAGCACTGGCTGCGAAGAGGTACGAAACCAGCTTCAATACAGATACAGCTTGAGACACCCCAGGGTTGCCGTCAAGTGACCAGAACGGCATGGGGAAACCGAACATCCGTCGCTTTTTCATCCCTATGGCTCCGTTGTGTCTATATTGGTGGGATGTCAGAATGGAAAAACAAAAAGGCCGCGAGGAAACACCCGTCCTTCAGGAGTCCTCACGGCCAACGTTCTAATTGTTACAAGCTATTATAGCGGATTTTCCAGTGTTGTCAAGGGTGATTTAGGTACTTGATCCATGGGTAGTAGCGATTCCCCATCGGTTCGAACCCGATCCGCTGGTAGAACCCCACCCCGGGGTCCATATACGACTTCTCGATCCCGCGCTCCGCCATACGGCGGAAGCCGTCCATCAACAGCATGCGGCCCAGGCCCTGCCCTTGGTATTCGACGTGGGTCCCCACCGGCTCGAAGTTTCCGTACCCATTCACCTCATCCAACCACATGGTGCAGAAGGCGACGTACTCCCCATCCGGCGCGACCATGAAGAGATCGAGGTCCTTCCGGTAATCCGGCGCCCGCTGCATCTCGCGGAAGGCCTCGGCCGGCGGCCAGTCAACGGGACTGTAGTGACCGCCGAAGGCCAGGGCCTTCGCCTGCCGGCGCCGCTCTACGT
>WJKA01000274.1 GCA_014729375.1 Chitinivibrionales bacterium | reverse complement strand
TATCGGAACCCGCCCGTTGTTCTACATGAGTGTCAATGGAACTATATATTTTGCATCAGAGCTGAAATCCCTTCGCTCGATCAATGCCGAACCACAAGAACTTCCCGCAGGAAAAATGTTCTCTTCAAAAACCGGTACCAGCGATTTTCAGCCGTTTCGTCCTGAAATCCCGAATTTTAAAACTCCTGCAAAAGCGAAAAATGTACTCAGAAAGCTGCTTTTCAAGGCGACTGAAGAGAGGGTTTTGAAAGGTGATGTTGACGGTGTGGCACTGAGCGGGGGGCTTGACAGCTCGATAATTGCTTCACTGGCACTCGAACTCAACCCCGATATTCACTTTTTTACTGTCGGCACCAGGAACAGTCCGGATATTTATAACGCCGAGGCAATGAGTTCATACCTCGGCGCAAAAAAACGGCAGCATATACTTACTGTTAATAAAACACAGATTGAAAACGCAGTCCACCGGGCAATATGGTATCTGGAAAGTTTCGAGCAGGATTGCGTGTGCGGGTGTATCGCGAATTTTTTCCTCTCGCAATGCGCAGCAGAATATGCCAATTGCTGCCTGTGCGGCGAGGGGGCCGATGAGCTCTTTTCAGGATACCGCATTTTCAAGGAAATGTCCGACGCGCAACGTCGGCAATATGATCGAAGTATCCTGCTTACAAGCTACAACACAAGCCTCCGGCGGCTCGATCGCGGATGGCTCTCTCATTCGGTGAACTATCGCGCGCCGTTTCTCGATCCCCATATCCTGGCATTCTCTTCATCAATACCACCGGAATGGAAAATTCACGGCCGCGGCAAAATTGAAAAATGGATTCTCAGAGAAGCATTTAAGGAAAATATCCCCGATGCAATTGTTCACAGAGAAAAAGATCCTTTCTCTTCAGGTTCGGGAATCGATGCCCTGATTGACTCAATCGCACAAAAATATGTTTCATCCGAAGAGTTTGCAAAAAGAAACAAAACACCATTCGGATTCCGGCTTCGAAGTCCCAAAGAACTGTGGTTCTATGATATTTTCAAATCCCTGTTCCCAAAAGAGATGTTTGAAAAACAGGCCGAAAAATGGAATCCGTTTGAGTAATATCAAAAAAAAAATTGAAAAAACCATTTTCATTGCACAGGATTTTACATGAGTTCAAAAAATGATTCAACCGTTGAAGTATCAGTAATTGCAATTAATGAAAATCTTGCAATCAGCGAAGCCGCAAAACAGGCCGAGCTGCCTCATCCGTGGGTACAGTACTGGTCTGATAAGCGGTTCGCTCAGGCTATTAATGCCGAAAAAAACGGCCCGTATAACTGGCTGGTCACTATCGATAAAAACCAGGTGAAAGAGATTCAAAACAGCACCTGAGATACGTTCTGTCACAATAAGAAACCGCGTATGTCGATTGACCCGTATTCCACAATATATTTTATTCAGACAACGCATCTGAAACATGCGGAAGTGGTGGAACTGGTAGACGCGCTAGATTCAGGGTCTAGTGTACGCAAGTACGTGGGGGTTCAAATCCCCCCTTCCGCATTTTCATCAGATAAAGTTCCCGATAATGCCGGTCTCCCGTCTCAACCAAATCAACCGGTTCGGCTGTAATCAATCTCGACATAATTGCTCGCACAGCAAAGGAGTGCTTCCATATGGCGCCCAAAAAAAATCATATCGAGTTGCTTTCCGGTGAAGTCATTGAAAAAATTGCCGCCGGCGAAGTCATTGAACGGCCGTCGTCGGTGCTCAAAGAACTCCTTGAAAATTCTATCGATGCAGGCGCGCACAAAATCGAAATCAGTATCGATGATGCCGGTTTCGCACTGGTCCGGGTTGCTGATGACGGTCACGGAATGACATCAGATGACCTCAGCAAATGCCTGATTCGCTATGCGACAAGCAAGATCGAATATTCAGATGATCTGTTTGCCGTTAATACACTGGGTTTCAGGGGTGAAGCGCTTGCCAGTATCGCCGCGGTCAGCCGCCTCGAACTGGTTTCCAGCGATACAGACGATGGTCTGGGATATGTGGTCAAGGCTGAAGGCGGCCGGAAAGACCCCCCGGAACCAGCATCACATATTCGCGGTACCACAATCGAAGTGCGCGATCTTTTTTATAATGTTCCTGCCCGGAAAAAATTCATGAAAAGCCGAAAAGCAGAAAAAATGAATATCCATAAGCTGATCGAGCAGGTCGCAGTCGCCTGCCCGGCTGTTCATTTCAAGGCGGTCCTGGATGGAAAACCCGTGTTTGATTTGTCTCCGGTTGAATCACCGCGCATGCGGATAGCCCAGATCGCAGGGACCGGATTTGCCAGAGACCTGATCGAATGCAGAAACACTACACCACAAATGGGGCTGGTACTGTTTATTACTCCTCCACGGCACGCATCTGCCCGCCCGCGATACCAGAACCTCTACGTAAATCTCAGGCGGACAAACAACGATACGGTCGCCTATGCAATCAAGGAAGCCTACAGCCGGTTTATTACATCGCAATACCGACCAGCCTATTTCTGTTTCCTCGATATAGATCCGTCAATGATCGATGTCAATGTTCATCCGACAAAAAAACTCGTGAAATTCGATGATGACAAGTCGTTGTTTTCGTTTGTATATTCTTCACTGCAATCCGCTGTCAATGGAACACTCGATTATCAAAACGAAATGAAACCTCCCGGTCATGAACTCTATCAACCAAGCACTCGGCATCAGCATTTCGGTGTCAGGGAAGAGTCCGCACTGTTCGGCAAAACAGGCAGCACACAACCCGGACCACCGCAATTCTCCACGATTTCGGTCGATGCCGACGGTGCTATTCCTCACCCGCAGACATCGTTACAGTTCGACTATAAGTTCGACAGCCGCGAAAAACAGCTTGAACAGAAGGCTGATAATAGTATACAATTATCAGGAGATGAAACCGGGGCGTTTCATGATCTGATTTCATGTTATCAGATACATGAAACATATATCCTGGCCCAGATTAAAAACGGGATACTGCTTATCGACCAGCACGCAGCACATGAACGCGTTATCTACGAGCAGGCTCTGGCTGATTTGCGGAAAGAACGAACCGAATCTCAGCAACTGCTGTTTCCAATTACGCTCGAGTTGACGGCTGCCGAAAAAGCACTTGTCGATTCATCAATAGAGTATTTCAGAGCGTTCGGATACGATATACAGAGTTTCAGCGGCAATACAATTGCTGTTGCCGCTATACCGGCGTTTCTGAAAGATTCTCTGGTAGAGTACTCGCTGAGAACCATGACAGAGTATCTTCTCGATGAAAACGATTCAAAAAGAATATCCGAACCGGAAAAACGCTATGCCAGCGCTTTTGCCTGCGGCACCGCAGTACGGGCGGGGCAGAAGCTCGATCAGGAAGAAATGAACGGATTGCTCAACAGCCTGTTTGCAGCTGAAAACCCCTATACGTGTCCGCATGGAAGGCCCACTGTTGTGCGAATCTCCATGAATGAGCTTTCCCGACGTTTCCTGCGGTAAAGGAGGAAAAATGGAAATCCGGAACGAAGGAGATGTTTCTGTTATTGTCACGCCCGAACGCCTGAACGGCGGCGCGGCAAAGAAATTGAAAGCTTCTGTCGAAACTGCAGCAGAAAAGGGCGATACGCGGATTACCATTGACTGTTCAGACACTGCCTTTATC
>WJKA01000273.1 GCA_014729375.1 Chitinivibrionales bacterium | reverse complement strand
GGTATATGCGGTTCAGGAGCTTTCCAGGGAACAAGCCGTCCGGGAGTCGGAACAGAATCGCCGTCTGAATCCTTGAAAAACGAAATGGTTCCTTTTCCCGCAGGAATGGAGTCAAAGGTAAAGCCGCCGGCACTGTCTCTGGTAAAGTATTTTTCCGGGCTCCCGAACAGGGAAAAAATCCACCATCGAGCGGTATCCGGTTCCAGGCATTTTCCCTTTCCCGACAGGCTGGTACAGAGATCATCGCACGCAATCGTAGAAAAACTTCCGGAAATGAGACCGACCGTATCTCCGGCAGTGTCCGGCCTGTTGCCGGCAAGATCGGTAAACAATCCTTTCGGGATAGAAAAAGAGTATTCTCTGCCGCAGTGAAGGTTTCGCCGGGGTGTGAAAACAATTGTATCGCCATAGCCCGGAACGCAACTCACCGGAATGGTGTCTCCGGAAGTATCGGCAACAAACCATGCTGTCGTGTCGCATTTGACAGGTTCCCGGCATGAGAGCAGGATCGACGCATCCGGTTTTGCGGGCGAACGCGGGCCGAGAAATTTGACAACCGGTAAACCGGTGTCTTGTGCAGAGAAGCCATTAAAGCGCAGCGTGTCGAGCGCACGTGGGTCCCTCCGGCGATTGATCAGCATGGTGAGCGGATATATCAGAGTATAACCTGTTTGCTCCATTGGTGTTTTCAGTTCGATCACAAACCGGTTGGAGTGATGCAGCGGATAGATACGCTGAATTTCCAGTATTTTATCCGTCGAATCGACGGGTACAATTTTCCATCTGGAAAAATACGCGGTATCATATTTTGCAGCGGTTGCCTTGAACGAGACCAGGCAGATGCGGGAGGAGGCAGGTTGCAGTTCCCCCACCCTGACCGGCGCGGTGTCTGATATGGCGGGGAACAGCATTATATGTACGGCCTCGCTGCTTATGTCCGTTTTTTTGCTTGATGATGCGTATGCTTTCTCGGATTCAGGCTGCAGTCGGTTGTCGTTGTTTTTGTCAAGGAATGCAGTAATACAATAGGGGCCTTCACGGATATTGCTGAATGAGAAATTGCCGGTGCTGTCTGTTTGAATGAGATAGTCTGGAATATCGTACAGCGCGGTATCCTCGATACTGTCGTTTTCATAACGAAACAGTGCAATTTTTGGCTGAAGTATTTTCTGGCCGGGGTCGATAACGCACCCGGTGATTTTTCCGCTGTCCAGGCCGTCGCCGGTGGAAAAAACAAAATGGAACGGGGTCCCTATGGAATTGCCGTGAAGGTCTTTGAGGGTATTGTTGAGTTCGATATGGTATGTAGTGGAGTCGGCAAATGCTTTCCGGGGCGCGATCTGAAGTGTTTTTCCCCGTATTCTGATTTGAATTCCCTCGGTCAACGGGGGGAATATTGTCACGCTTTTTTTTGCGCTTTTGGGCTCGATCCATTCGCTGAATGCAAAGACAATCTCTTTTGAGCGGGGGTGATTAACAGCTCCCGGTTCCGGGAGGGTTTTTTCAATTTTCGGCGGTGCAGTATCGGGCGGTCCGCCTGAGGGGGCTACCTGGTGTGCGCAATGGAGAAATATGAAAAGTAGCAATGCCCCGGGAAGCATCACCAGGCTTGAATTTGAAAAGGAAACATAATAGAATGTTTTCATAATCCGGCAATGAAAAAGCAAGGCTTGCAGCCTGCTATCTGCATGAGAAAATAGTTTGAACGTGATGAATAAACTATCCGCACAGGAACTGTAAAATATATTTTAATCGACGCCGGGCTCTGATTTACCGGATAAAACAACCTGAAATGGAGCAATCAATGGACGAAAAGTATGATTTTACAATATCGACAATTGGTAAGCCGAATATCCCTTCACCGGTAACGCTTTCAAAAAACAGAGGAGATTATATCGCCAATTATGTAACGGACAACCAGCGGGTTCTCTACACTATCGAAGTTGACTCTTCAAAGCTTGATTGCCATTTTTCTCCGCAGGAGTGCATGGAGCGGGCGGGGCCGCGGGAGCGCATTTATTTTGACCCATCCAAGGTTAACGCCGGCGTTGTCACGTGCGGCGGTCTCTGTCCGGGGCTCAATGATGTAATCCGGGCAGTGATAATGTGTCTCTGGTACCGGTATGGCGTGCGGCGGATTTGCGGCATTCGGTTCGGGTATCGCGGTTTTCTTCCGCAGTTCAAGATACCGCCTATAGATTTGAATCCCTCCATTGCGGAGGATATTCATCAGAAAGGCGGAACAATCCTGGGATCTTCACGAGGCTATGGCGATCTGGTGTCGGAAATTGTGGACTCGATTGAGCGGATGAATCTCAATATTCTGTTTGCGATCGGCGGTGACGGCACCCAGCGGGGCGCGCTGAAAATTGCCGAAGAGGCGGAACGGCGCGGATTCAAGCTCGCAGTTGTCGGCGTGCCTAAAACGATCGATAATGATTTCAGCTTTGTCCAGCGCTCATTCGGGTTTGATACCGCGGTGACTGAGGCGGAAAAGGTCGTTTCCGCAGCACATGTGGAGGCGCATGACGCGCCGAACGGAATCAGTATTGTCAAGGTCATGGGACGGGAATCCGGATTTATCGCCGCACACACGACCCTTGCTATCAATGATGTCAATTTTGTGCTTATTCCCGAGGTGCCGTTTGATCTTGACGGCGAAAATGGTTTATTGAATCATCTGCAAAAAAGACTCGAACTCAGGAACCACGCGGTAATCCTTGTTGCTGAAGGCGCGGGGACTGATCTGATGCCCGATTCAGGAAAAGTTGATGCATCGGGAAACAGAAAACTCGGCGATATAGGCCTGTTTTTAAAAGGCAAAATCGCGGGATATTTCAAGAAAAAAGACATGCCGGTTACAATCAGGTATATCGATCCGAGCTATATTATCAGAAGCTCGCCGGCAAATTCAAGCGATTCGCTTTACTGCGCACGACTCGGCAATAATGCTGTCCATGCTGCAATGGCAGGAAAAACCAAAATGATAATCAGCATGGTCAATAACCATTTCGTTTATATCCCCACCAGGATTTCGGTTTCAACGCGGAACCATGTCGATCCGGAAAGCTCGTTGTGGCGTGATGTTATCGAGGCTACGGGACAGCCTGCGCTTATGAAGAATCCACGGTAATTCAGGTACTGTCGGTATTTGTTTCAAACGATCAATGTTCACTGCGCAACATTAAAGGAAATTATTTCCATTACGATAAAAAGCCGGGTTGTTTTCATTGCAATTGATGATATATTGCACAGTTGAATTTATTCTGGACAGCATTGAAATCTTGTACAAAGTTTATGAATTGCATAATACTTGCTATTTATATAACACACAGATATAATATAGTTTGATTCAGTACGTTAGAACACTTCCTTAAGCCGGATTTATGGATATTTTTCTTCAAAATTACTACTATTTTGTGTTGTTGTTCACTGCGCTCTACAGCAGTGGGTTTATTCTTTTCCTCAGCCGGCGATTTTGTTATTCGACGGCTTCCAGAAGTTTTGCCCTTTTTCTTTTTGGCACAATTTTATGGGCAATCAAGGATGCGCTTGGGGCGATTGCATTTCCGTACCTGAATGAAGAACAATTGCACAAATTCGTAGTATATGTTTCTCCACTCTGGCTGTTCATACCCGGGTTTACGTTTCATATGATGATCAGCGTGTATAATGCATCTGAGCCGGAGGAAAAGAAATTTGAAAAGGAGAAATATGTCCAGTATGCTCTGAGTTCAATTTCGCTGGTGATATATATCATTTCGCTGATAAATCCTTTGTTTATGTATCATAATTTTACAAAGGGTGAGTATGATTATTTTTTCAATCCCGGCCCGGGGTTCGGTCTTTTTTCACTATTACTTGTTTGCGTTGCACTGGTGCCGGGTGTTGTGCTGATAATCAAATCATTGAAAAAGATTCGGTCCGAGGCATTTTTTGTTGGTTGTGGTGCGGTTCTGTCTCTGTGTATAATTTTCCCTGCCAATATTATTCGCTTTGGTTCGATGTTCGAGGAGGTCCCCCGGCTGGGTTGCCTGAGCATTGCTGTGTTTTGCGCGCTGACCTTTTACGGTATTCAGAAATTCGGTCGAATATTCAGTATTCAGCAGGTGTTCGAGGACCGCGACCGGTGGAGGAAAATCGGATTAAGCTTGAAACGGCTGACAGGGACATACGACGAATCATCCCTTTTTCAAAGCATCTGCAGCTATGCCACTGAAATTTCAGAGTCAGGTTTTGCTGCAATTGTGATGTTCAATGATGCCGGCACCGAATACCGGGTACGGGCATTATCCCGAAGCGATGAATCATTTGACGGAATAATAAGCGCGCTCCCGCTCGAAACCGGAAAGTCGTACCTTCTCTCAGACCGCACACGGTTAAAACAGCAGCTATACAGCAAGAGCTTTTATGTATATGATTCTTTCAGGGAGCTATTCGGAGAAAAAGCTACTGTTAAACCGAAAAAAGATGAAGAAATCAGGCAAATTATTTCGTTTCCAATTATGTATAAAGACCGTCCGGCAGGAGCGATTATGCTGTTCAGGTCTGTGGCTGCAGAATATGTCGACATGTACGAAGTTTTTTCGGTGCAATGCTCGCTTGTACTTAAATTTGCTTCACAGATAAAAGAGCTGGATGAAAAGCGGAAGCTTGCCGAACAGTACCGTCATTCGAAAAAAATGGAGGCAATCGGCCTGCTCGCCGGTGGCGTTGCACATGATTTCAACAATCTTCTCTCGGGCATTTCAGGTTTCGCTAACTTGCTCAATCGAAAATATGGTCTCAAAGACCCGGCACTGAAACGATATATCGATCCGATTATTCAGGCATCAGACCGCGGTTCAGAGCTTACCGGTCAGCTTCTGGCATTTGCCAGAAAGGGAAAATACCAGTTGCTCGACATCAATATCCATGAAATTATCGAGAGCGTTATTCAGCTTCTCAGCCGCACGATTGATAAGCGGATAGTAATTAGCAAGCAGTTAAACGCAGAATCACCCGTTATCCGCGGGGACCCGTCACAGGTGCAAAACGCTGTTCTGAATATGTGCCTCAATTCCCGCGATGCCATGGCCGGGGGCGGTGAGCTACTCCTGAGTACATCGGACGCCTATATCGACGAACAGCATTCATATCGAGAATTATATACAATGAAACCGGGCTACTATTGCCTGCTTTCTATCAGCGATAACGGGACGGGGATGGATGAGGAAACAAAGACGCGGATGTTCGAACCGTTTTTTACAACCAAGGAATCCGGAAAGGGGACCGGCCTCGGCCTCGCCAGTGTGTACGGATGTGTTAAAAGCCACAACGGGTATATCGAGGTTGACTCAAGTCCGAGTGAAGGAACAACGGTACGGACGTATTTTCCCACAGTAAAGGGGCCTGCAAAAGTCTCTGAATTGCCGAAACAAGCCGATGAAATAATCACGGGGAAAGGAAGAATTCTTGTTGTCGACGATGAACAGGTTGTCCGTGATGTGTCCAGGGAAATCCTGTCCGATATGGGATATTCGGTAACGACATGCAACGATGGTGCCGAAGCGGTCGCCTATTATGCAATGCATTATAAAAACATCGATCTGGTTATTATCGATATGATCATGCCGGGGATGGCCGGATTTGACTGTTTCAGAGAGCTGAAAAAAATAAATTCTTCAATCAAAGTGATAATTGCCACAGGATACAGCGTAGCAGAGGACACGCAGAAAATTGTTACCAGGGGAATATCGGGATTTATCCAGAAACCTTTTGATGCAACGGAATTATCGCAGATGATTTCCGAAACTCTCAAAGCCGGATAATCAAAAACATGTATGCACCGGCACCTGTCAGGTCGAGTGGTTCCGGTCCTCTGGAACGGCAGGGCGGTCCTGCGGTGCACGTACCGAGTTCACGTGCAGCCGGTGATTCTATTCTTCCAGGTAGACCGCTTTATACGGATGATGATCCAGGATAGTGGGATACCATCCTTTCACCGACTGATGCACTAAAGAAAGGCTGGTATAAAAATAGATGGGGATAACCGGCGCCTGGTCCATGAGAATTGCTTCGGCTTGTTGGAAACATGAGAACCGGGATTGCATGTCATCTGCCGTTGATGCGGCTTCGATCAGGCTGTCGTAGGTCGGACTGGCGAAACCGGTGTGGTTG
>WJKA01000272.1 GCA_014729375.1 Chitinivibrionales bacterium | reverse complement strand
TTCATATTCTCATTGAGTCAATGAGCAAGCCGCGGGTGATGGTCATTGTTGCGGAGAACAATGTCGGTAATGATGAGCCCACCAACAAGGCGGCTGAAACAGCATTGATCGGCTTCCTGCGCGATCCGTATGATTTTGACTGCGTCGATCCCGAGGTCATTGCGTCGATACGAAGCTCGAAGCAGAAGATGGCCGAGCTTTCGGGTGATGCTACTGCCGCTGCAGCCATAGGTTCCCGCTACGGCGCGGAGGTAGTTATCATGGGTAACGCGGTCGGACGGAAAGCCGAGGGGATGTCGCAAAACCTCGGCGGCATGGTGTCGGTACAGGCGGATGTTACACTCAAAGCGATCAATTGCACAACCGGGCGGATTATCGGGACTGCAGACGCCCACGCGGCAAAGGTCCATATCAGCCCGAACACCGCCGGCACGCAGGCAATCGGCAAGGCAGCGGAAAAGGCCGGGAAAAAGCTGCTTGATGCGATCATGAAGGAATGGCAGAACCAGCTCAATAACGGTATTCCGCTGACCGTTGACATCAAAGAAGTCGCCTCGTTCAAGGACCGGAAAAACGTACTTTTTACCCTGAAGGGGATTGCCGGTGTGAGCGCTGTGCGCGAGCGCAACTGGGACAGCCAGAGCAAAGTACTCAGTGTCAGTGTGCAGTACAAAGGCAATGCAAACGGGTTCTGTGAGCGGGCCGACGGGCATAAAATGAAATCCGGCGGCGGCAGTCTTGCCGTCACAGGCCTGAGCGGTATGCAGGTGACACTGGCACTGCAGGTAATGTAAAGTGATCTCCCGCAAAAAGACCAGAGAGATTGCAATAGGGACAGTGACTATCGGAGGGAGCAATCCGGTTGCCGTTCAATCGATGACCAACACTCCCGCCGATGATGTTGAGGCAACCCTCAGGCAGATCACCGAGCTTGCCGCTGCCGGATGCCGGATAATCCGGGTCGCCGTGCCGCATCAGAAAGCGGTAAAAGCGTTTCGAAGGATTACTGAGCAGTCGCCGCTTCCGGTTGTAGCGGACATCCATTTTCAGGCTTCATACGCAGTGGCCGCGATCGAGGCGGGAGCAGACAAAGTACGCATCAATCCGGGTAATATCGGGGGGAAAGAGAAGGTGGCGGCTGTGGTCGATGCGGCGAAAGCGGCGGGGGTCCCGATCAGGATCGGAGTCAACAGCGGGTCGGTTGAACACGACATTCTTGCAAAGCACGGCAGCCCGACGTCGTCCGCGCTGGTTGAGAGCGCGCGGCGGTATATCGCCATGATGGAGTCTTTTTCATTCGACAACCTCGTGCTCTCCATCAAGGCCAGTGATGTTCTCACTACGATTGAAGCATGCCGGATGCTTTCGGATGAGTGTGATTATCCGCAGCATATTGGAATCACCGAGTCGGGTACTGTCCGCTCCGGCACGATACGGTCTTCTGTGGGGCTGGGTACGCTTCTTGCCGAAGGGATCGGCGATACGATCAGGGTATCACTGAGCGGCGATCCGGTCCGTGAAATATATGCGGCAAAGGAGGTCCTCAAATCACTGGGGCTGGCATCCGGTCCGACAGTAATCGCGTGTCCGACCTGCGGGCGCACGCAGATCGATGTGGCCATGCTGGCAGAAAAAGTTGAGGCCATGGTCGCAGGAATCACCGCACCCGTCAAAATTGCCGTTATGGGATGTGTGGTAAACGGTCCCGGCGAAGCCAGGGACGCGGACATCGGCATTGCCGGCGGCAGAAACAAAGCGCAGATATTCGTAAAGGGCGAGCCCGTGGAGACCCTGCCGTATGAACGGGTTCTTGAATCTCTCAGGCAACGGATAAACGAGATGGTCAACTCAATGCAATGATCCAGATGTGCCGTCCGGTGCTGTCACCTTTGTGTAAAGATGCGGTGTGCCCGGGGACGTGTCCATCGAACGCTGCAGCATACGGGGAAACGAACCGTGCTCGTGCCCGCAATCGAAACTTCGGCCGGTAATTCCTTTACCTGTCACAGTGCTTGTAAAAAAATAACGACGGGGTAGCCATCCCTCGGCGTGCACTATAGTTCATAGAAAAACCCGTGTGTCACGGTTGTCCCCCGGCCGTGGTGGTTTTTTGGGATGTTGCACAAGGCAAGGGCACGCGCCAACCGAAACCGTCGGATTTATCAGTTGGTGCAGGCCGATTCCCGGGCCCCAGCCGTGTTCTATCGGCTTCGGCCGCACAAGCGGGACCACGCCTGCTATTCAACAGAATACCCCATAAACATATGCACGAAAAAGTGTGTATTATTCAAAGACAAGCCCTAAAAAACCTCTACCCGGTTCCTTCCATTCTGTTTTGCGCGGTAGAGTGCCTTGTCGGCTTTCTGGATGAGGGAATTAATTTTGTTGGCATGTCTGCCGTAGACTGCCAGGCCGAAACTCATTGACACCTGCATGTTGTCGCCGCCGGGGGCCCTGAAAACCTGGGTGTGAATTTCTTTGCGGATTCTTTCTGCTGTTTCGACTGCGCGATGTTCATCGGTTTTGACCAGGATCAGAGCAAATTCTTCACCACCGTACCGCGCAGAAATATCGATGCCGTCACGAATGCTGTCCTGGAGTTTCCGGGCAATGCCCCGCAGAACTGTATCGCCGAATGGGTGCCCGTGCGTGTCGTTGATTTTTTTGAAATAATCGATATCGCCAATAATAAGCG
>WJKA01000271.1 GCA_014729375.1 Chitinivibrionales bacterium | reverse complement strand
CATGTAAATACTTTTTTAGTTAACGCATATGAAATAGTACATATTAATATGCAGGCTTCCTATTCAGGTGAGCCAACATTTTTTTTACGGCACCGCTCTCAAAGCGCACCAGATAACTCTGCGCGCCGAAGCGAGCCGGGCCGTCGACTATTTTTCCCGATCGGTCCACCCGCACCTCGCCCAGTAAATGCCCGGCCGGCGAAAAGAGCTTCGCCCGATGGAAGCGGGCCGAGATACCGCCGGCATCAGGAAAACCGGGCCGGGATACCGCTATCACCGGCTTGTCCACTGCCGGGCCGATCACCACCGAGTACATACTTTCATTACTATGGTTTCCGCCCAGCGTCACCGTGCCGGCGTCGAAAATCTTTTGCAGCAGATTAAACGTTCCGGCTTGGGATTTTAGCTGCACGCCGGTGCTCTTAAAGTCATTCAGCCACGATGGCGGCGTGCTGATGCGTTCGTCCAGTGCGACGTATACCGTCACCGGCTTGTTGACCGTAAAGCTCAGAAAATCCGCATCGGATGCATTCTTGTCGTCATTGGCGGTGCGGATATAGGTCATTTCGCCATACATTGAACGATCATATCCTGGAAAAAACGGTATGTACGTAAACGAATACTTGCGATCGATATACTGCCTTTTGCCGGTCAGAAGCACATCGGCTTGATAGGTTTTGCCCGAAGTGGCAATTATATTTGTAACGGCGACGCCATTGACATTAGACGGTGGTGTGGTTTGCGCGCAGTCGCCGCCGTCCGGACACCAGCGATAGACCATGTTTTTGGCGTACGCATTATCTTCAACCGTAATGATATACTCACCATTCGACCGCTTGAACGCAATGAGCCCGGTGGTAATATCGACCCATCCAAGCTTGCCATACTGATCCGATGCGCTCATGGTACCAACTTTTTTGCCGTTGTCGGCATCAAAAACCGTTATTTTCTGGGAGATACCATTATGCGGCCGGACTGCGACGCAAAAGATATAGTCTTGCGCCACATACATTGTTTTTGGATGCCGGCTGGGGGTGGCGTTGTCGACCGGCAGGTCGATTTCATACCGTTTCGTGCGGTTGCCTGCTTTCCAGTTATCGTATCGGCACAGGACTTTGCCCGCCAGTCCCCACGCTTCCTGTTTCTTATCAGGCGTATAGCCCGATAGATACAGTACATCGTTCTTCTCATCGTAGCTGATTCGTTGTACCGACGCCATCGGGGCGGGATACGCATACTCTTCATACGAATCGTACTTCAAACATCCCTCGGCATCGAATCCGCTGAATGTGTGCATACGGATTTTTCCCTGTGCATCCCCTTCCCAGACATTTCCCTCCATGTCCGGATACCACGCCCAGCCCGAGCCGTGCAGGTACCCGCAGTAACGCGAGATCATACTGGGCCGGTCTTCAAACACGAGAAAGTCGTATCCCTTTTCATTTTCAATCGTTTCTGCATACATGCCGTGACGAAAAATAACCCGTTTTCCATTGAGTTCTCTGATTTCGGCGGAGCCACGGAATGGACGTTTGGGGAAGTTGTTGATTTCTCTGAAATCGGATGGATACGTTATGTCATCTTTACTGATCGCATAGAGTTTCCACTGTTGATCTTTAGGTCCCGGGAGTGCCTGAGCATCGAATCTGAATACTTCCTCAGCTCCATATATCTCAAAGCCGTCAGAGGAAGGGAGAACACTTGTACAGCCGGTCCATATCTCGTTTGACAACTCCCAGAGCTTTGTTCCATCGGATTTGTATGCTCTGATCATATTTCCGCCGCTTTGCCCGATCGTGCTGGAGGTAGAGAAGAGCGTATAGATGTTTCCCGCCGAATCGGTCCCGGCATCCTGCACATCGAAAAACTGGAGGTCATTATCCAACACTCCTCTATTGCCGTTGTAAATGCCTCCCTGTTCGCCAAATTCGCGAGTTAGTTTCGGGTTCGCATTGTCGGAAATATCATAGAAAAGCACCTGCTTGCGCGGCCCGTCATCACATACCAGCAGTTCGCCTTGAAAGCTGATTGCGATACCCATCAACTTGCCAAAACCGCTCAGACTACCGCTCAATCTATTGCCGGTGCGATCGTACCGACGTATTTCATTTGCCGCGGTACGTGAGCCACCGAGCGACACCCAGATGGAATTCTCATTCTCCACGGCAATATCATAGGCGCCTGGAACGGTAAAGCTGGTGATGACCGTATAATTGTTGTCCAACTTACGGATTTGCAGGTCCCCTTTATCATTGGCTATCATATAGAGCTTGTTGAATTTGACAACTATTTCCTCTGGTGCTATCTTCTCATCAATCATTGTAGAGATACGCTCATACGGCGGCGTTCTCGTCCATTTATGAAACTCTCCACATTGACTGATACCATACATATGCGCATCATCAAATGATACGGCGCCCAGATTTTTTGTGCCAAAATTCCAGCAAATGTGCCCGGAAGTCCCTTTGGGAATATGAGGGCTCTCAAGGTCGCCGTCAACATAAACTGATATTGCATGTCCCGATTCATTTGCTCCACCGGCATACACACGACCGTCGGGGCTTATTTCGATACCGAAACAATCGTGCTGCATATGCGATCGATAATCATTATCGTATGCTCCCCGAGGTAATGAATTACCTAGCGAGGTGACGATGTAATTACCGACATCATCGGCTGGTTTTTGAGCAGCATATAAAGAAGGGGGGGGCATCGGTACCGGTACGGTGAAGGTAACGATCAGTATTACCCGTAAAAGGCTACTGTTGGACATAGCAAGCTCCTTGTAGCAATGATTTGTCGGATGTTTATGGTGATTACGGTACGGCTCCGCACCGGCTCTAAAAATCCGGTTTTGTTGTGTCTGAATATTGTCATCAGTGCGTATGCTCCTCAGGTGAAAAAAATATCCGCGGTAGTTGTTCCTCTTTTGCCGGCACTTTATTTCTTAAACGCAAGCAGTCGCGAATGATGCCGCTGGCTTTCATAGCAGAGCCTGACCCACGCCTCGCTGCGCGGCCGATTTTCCACCCGCACTTCATCCAACCACCCTTTGTAAAAGGTATTCGACGCTCCGCGCTGGCAACCTGCATACAGTGGATAATTGCCTGCATTATAATACTCGATTGGCACGGGGTCGCTGAACTCTCCGTTGAGCATGCCGTTGACAAAAAAGCGTCCGATGCCTGTTGTTTCGTTGAACAAGCCACAGATGTATGTCCATGAACGGTCGGTGATTGTTTGTGCCGATTCCAGGGTATGGTATTGGCTATCGGTTTTTGCCGTCTGAAAGCCGACGATGGAGGGATCATAGCGTAGTTCGAGTGTATACGACATATAGGGTGGACTGGTGTGGCCCTTGTTAATGATTTTTGCGACGGTGTCCTGGTTGCCGTCGGTCTTGAACCAGCAGGAGACCGTCGGGCTGGAGGGCTCCAGGGTGGGATCATCGGGGGCAGCCATCGAATCGGCGCCGTCAAAATAGCGTGCATCACCAACCGCACCGGACGCCGCCCGGGTAAGATCGGAGCGAAAATGATTGGCGTTGTATGTCGCATCATGCAACGGAGCAGCGCTCTGAAAATGATACACCGCGGCAAAACCGTTGGCCGTATCGAACACTACCGCGCCGTTGGAAAAATCCTGTGCATCCGCCTTGCCCCAATGCATGGTAATCGACTGGCTCGCGTTGTTGCCGTACACCGTATCCATCAGCACCCAAACGGCGGCGTGCTGCGCCACCGGGTCCCACTGCTCGATTTCGTAGCGCAGCGGCGTGCCGTCCGCTTTTGCAAAGCGAACATCCCGCCCGTCCGCCCGTGCCCCGCTGAATCCGAAATCGGATGCATCGAGACGCACCAGCAGCGGAAACCGGTGAACATCTTCGCTGATATCGGCGCCGGTCGGTGAGGTGTTGATTGTTATCGTGCGCGAATAGGCCCACTGCGTGTATGATTCGCCGCTGTATGACAGCAGCCTGACGGCATTGAGTGTATCGGATGCTCCGGCGGCAACCGGCGGGGCATCGATAATCGCGGCGCCCAGATCGCGCGACGAGGAAGCGATGCGTACGGTATGGGCGCCTTGCGGAAGGTCATCGATCGACCAGGCACCGGTGAGCGAATCGACCGCAACGCTGCGCTCCAGACCGTAAACGGCTGCATGCATGGCGCCGGTGTTTGAATCCAGCGCCACCGAACCGGTGAGGCGCGCAAACGGCGCAAGCGCATGGGCGCCCAGGTCGAGCGTGTCGCCGCCGGGAACAACTTCGCAGATGATTCGCGCGGCAACCGATTTGTTGTCGGTGACTTCGATGGTGTAGCTGCCCGGTTCGACCGAATCGATGAAAAAACGCCCCCGGAAATCGGTCGTGATATCGGTTATGGCCGCGGCGCGTTTGGTAAGGCCCGCGAAAGAGGGAATTGCGATATAATTGGAGGGGCGCAGGCGTACCGTGACATCGGCGGCGGGGGTGGAATCGGGGAAGAGTACCGTTGCGGTAACACCGTTGGTGGTTTCCGTGGTCGTTCCGCCGGCTACCGTGTCGGGTCCGACGCTGCACAGCAGCAGCAGCGCCGGTAGTGCAATCATAACCGCCCTTAATGCAGGCAATGGTATGTTTTTATGTGTTTTCATATTTACTCAAAGGAATATATTGCATGTTCAATTGATACACCCGGTCGAGCCTGTCGTCGGGGATTTCATCGACCCGTCTGATAATGGCCGCGCGCGCCTCGCGTAAAATGTTTTTGATATCATCCAGCGCCTCCCTGTCGACCGACATGGTAAGCGTGGAAATATCGCGTGTCTCTTTTTTGTCCCGCTCCAGCGATGAGGCCGCGAGCTGGATTGTTTCCCGCTGGTAGGTACTGATTGCAGCCGACTCCCAGGACTCGCCCGTGGTCACATGCGCGTCGGTAACCCGGTATACGCCGCGGGTATCTTTGCGGATGAATTTCAGGCGCACCAGCAGGGCGATTGCCGCGCGGGCCCGACTTTCGGTAATGGGGGGATTGAGCTTGCGCGCCAGCAACGCATAGTCTCCCCTGAATTCAATGCAGTCGAGAAGGGAACGCACCGCCGCATAATACCATTTGCTGAAATATTCATAACGGTCTTTTAAAATGCGCGCGGAGGGGCAATCCCGCAACGCCAGCATCTTTTCCAGGTACGGTTTGCATGCCGTATCGCTTTTCGCCTTGGTGAAATAGACCAGATTGGTGAAATAATCGGCCCGTGGTCCTTGCAGATTACACAGCGACAGCACAGCGGGAATGTTGCGGCCGGATAGATGCCGTTTCCGGGCTAAAATCTTTATCAGGGAGCTGTGATTGACGCCGATTTTGTCGGCCATATAGCGGTAGGAGAAAAACTTTTTGCTCTGCTTCTCTGCCGCATAGAAATCCTGCAGGAAGCCGCGGTAATCCAGGTATTCGAAAATATCGCGCATGCGGAATGCCGCCTTGTGGTGGCAAAATTTTAAATAGAATTTAATGATTGTTGTAAGTAATATATGAAATAAAATGGAAATTGTGGTATATTTATAGCTTTTTACAGAATAAAGTGGTGGCATTTTTGTCACCGAGGCATGGTTTTTTTCAGCGAAATCAATTTTTGTGGCCGCCGAAATGCGCCTGCTTGCTTATATGGTCCGGCCGTGGGAAAATCGGGAAAAAAGACAAATTGCATGACTGCTTTTGCCTGATGTAAAGTATTGAGGAACATGGGCGGCGTGCAAGCTGAAAAAAGGAAATGTCTATCAGTAAAAATATCAACCACTTCCAATTAACCAGTAACCAGACGGTGACCACATTCAGCGGATCAGCAGTAAAAAACTATTTCGCCGGAATGACGCCGGAAATCATCCATAGAGACCTGAGTAGTTACTAAATATATTAAATATTGGTGCAAATCATTGCCTAACCCGGCGAAGTCGGAAGAAGAGGTCGGATATCAGAAATCAGCGGTCGGCAAGAAAATTATCTTCGCAAAAAACGGAGAGACTCGGTGAGACCCGATTTATCGGGACGAATAATTCTCACTAAATTCTCACTAAAAGATTAACATCTGTAAATTCCGCTCCAATTGAGCAATTCAGCAATTGCATCACGCCAGTTTCATCAACTATAACAATAATAAACAAAATCAATCCATTTACATGGCTTCGCTGCAATTTCCCCCTTATATTAGCTGTCAAACAAGGAAGATTACCCCAAGCGGAGACAGTAGAAATGTCACGGAAGTCGGAATCCATACATACAAGCAGGCGATCATTTCTGGGAACTGCACTGAAAGCGACAATAGCCGGGAGTGCACTGCACGCGCAGTCATCATTTGCGGCCCGCGGCCTTGTATCATTGAAACAGCAGGATTCGCGCCCGAATATTCTTTTTTGTGTTTCGGATGACCAGTCATGGCCGCACGCCGGTGCATACGGGTGTGAAGCGATCAGTACTCCGGCGTTTGATCAGGTTGCAGAGGAAGGCATTCTTTTTAACAATGCATTCTGCACTATGGCCTCCTGCGCGCCGTCACGCGCGGCAATCCTTTCAGGCCAGATGAACTGGCGCATGATTGAAACAGCCAGCTTTGATGGATGGGGCTCGGTTTTTGATTCGAAACATCCTGTCTATCCCCATATTCTTCAGGCTACAGGCTATGAGGTCGGTTACACCGGAAAAGGATGGGCCCCCGGCGACGAATCGGGAAGCGGGTGGGCGATCAATCCTGCAGGACCGCAATTTAACCACAGTACGTCGTGGGCTAAGCCAATTTCTTATGGCTACCATAACAATTTCCGCAATTTTCTGACTGCTCGCGATACAAGCAAGCCATTCTGCTTCTGGTTCGGTTCAAAAGAACCGCACCGCCCTTATGGTGAAGGACGCGGCATCGCAGCAGGCATGGACCCGTCAAAGGTTGAAGTCCCGCCGTTCCTTCCCGACAACGATATTGTCCGAAGCGATATACTCGATTATATGGAAGAAACGCAGCATTTTGACAGCGATGTCCAAAAAATGCTGACCGTGCTGATGGAAGCCGGGGGACAGGATGTTTATGAAAATACGATCATTGTTGTCACCAGCGACAACGGCATGCCGTTCCCCCGGGCAAAGCATGATAATTACGAGTACTCGATGCACATGCCGCTGGCGATTCGCTGGGGAACCGGCGCTCCCGGCGGGCGCGTCATCGATGATTTGATCAGTTTCCAGGACTTTGCCCCCACTTTTCTTGAAGCCGCCGGGGTGGATGTGCCTGCTGAAATGAGCGGCAGGAGCTTTCTTGACATACTGAAATCATCGAAGGAAGGCACGGTTGATTCTTCACGGGACCGGGTATTCTGGGGCAAGGAAAAATCGGAAACCTATTATCCCAACCGCGCAATGCGTACAAAAAAGTATCTGTATATGCGAAACTATGAAACCGGCGAAACACCGGCAAAAGAAGACGGTTATTCACCGACATCCAGATATATGATCGACCATAAAAACGATCCGGAAGTAGCCAGGTTGCATGATCTCTGGGTGGGAAACCGCCCTGCTGAAGAACTGTATGATATCGAAAACGATCCGGGATGCCTGGTCAACCTTGCGGAAAACAGTCAGTATGCCGATATTAAAGAACAGCTTGCCTATGATCTGAACGCCTGTATGTGCTGGACCGATGATCCCCGTGCAGTCGACTGCAATTCAGTGAACGCTGAACAATCCGCGGTACGGCATGGCTCCACACAACAGTACGCTATGCATCTGGCAAATGATCCCGCACGGTCGTTACTGACGATTACTCTGCCGGACAACAGAAGCAATTCAGCAGTGTCGGTGTTTAATTCCACAGGAAAAAAGGTCACAGCAATACAGTGTTTGTCGGGAAAAGGAACCTGGAATTACTCCCCGGCAACACGCGGAACTTATTATGTAGAAGCTATTAATAACGGCCGAAAATTAATTCAACGAATAATAATACGCTGAAATAATCCCCTTTTGCTGAACAAGCTTCCCCTGTTCGTTCCTCCCCCTTGGGCGAGCAGGGGAAGCGCATTTTTATGCGCATATTAGCAACTATAACAAATTTAAATAAACAAAACAGAATAAACCTTCAAGGATACCATCTATTGGTTATTATTTACTTCAAAGCTATAAATCAATTTCTCAAAGGGGTTTTTATGAAAACACTGCTCTTGGTACTTTTTGCGATTAATCTTTCGTTGTTTGCAGCAACCTGGTATGTTTCACCCGACGGCTCCGATTCCAATGATGGATCTGCGGGCAGTCCATTCAAGACACTGCACCATGCCCGTGATGTTCTGCGGACTAAAAGCGGAGAATCCAAAACGGTTATTATAAAGGATGGCAATTACTTTTTAGATGAGCCGCTTCGATTTGACGAGCGTGATGGAGGAACAGAGCAGAATCCGGTTCTCTGGAAAGGCGAGGACGGCACATGGCCTGCAATCTACGGCGGCAGCCGGATCACCGGATGGCAACCGTCGGGTATTGCAAATGTTTACAAAGCATATACCGGCAGCACCGACTGGGAGTTCTGGGCTCTTTCCGAGAACGGCAAACGACGCCAGAATGCCCGTCACCCGAATCAGATGGATCCCAGCAATATTGACGGCTCATTCGGTAACTACAGCTTTCTTGACCAGACATACAATGGTCCCTTAAAGAGGGGAAATGATTTCTATTACAACGAACAGGATTTCCCCGCCAATTTCGATTACAGCCATGCCCGGGTCTGTGTCGGTCCCGGATGGTTTACCGATGCACGCGAGATAACGCAAGTCGATTTCAGCACTCGATGTATTACGGTCGATCCAGACCTCAACCCCCAGCGAACTTACTGGCTCGAAGGTTCCAAAGATTTTATCGATCAGCCCGGCGAATGGGCGCTTGACAATGATGGATATATCTGGTACTGGCCGAAAAATCTTCCGATTGAAGATCAGGTTATCGTTGGGTCAAAAATGAATCGTATCATAGAGTTTATCGGCAGTTCAAGTTCGGACCCGGTCCAATATGTGACCGTCGAAGGCCTTCTTGTTTCAACCGCCGACAGCCCTGATACAGTCTATTCCAGCAAGTCATCACCGCAGAGTCCGGGAAGTGAAAACCACGAAAACAACTGTGAAATTGATGAAATGAGACACGGACTGGTCCATTTTGAAAATGCCGGGCATTGCGCAGTGCGGTTCTGCAAGCTCTGGAATGCCGGAACAATGGGTGTGGTTTTCAATTACCATTCCCAGTACAATACCATGTACGGCTGCTGGCTTGAAGGAGTCAATTATCACGCGGTCTATCTCGGCTCATATTGCATTTTAGATGGTCCATGGGATTATATAAACCATCACAACACTATTCAAAACAACTATATCCATGATTATGGCAAGCTTTCGGCCGGATGCGCGGGAGTAAATGTATATCAAAGCGGGGATAATGAGATCTCATATAACGAAATCCGCCGGGCGCCCCGGTACGGCATATCTGTAAAAGGACAGCGGCTCGCCGGATATCCCTCGATGGCCGGTCAGGAAGAGACTTTTCTCTTGTCAAAAAATAACAATATGCATCACAATGACATATCGCATGTGATTCACTCTACCGCCGATGTCGGCGCGCACGAGCAGTGGAATCCCGGACCGAACAATAAACTTTATAATACACTTTACCATGATCTCAACCATATCTGGTGCCCTTCCCGGACCCATGAAACCAACGGCGATGATTTTAATTGCGGACTGTCCTACAGAAATTGTGTTTATCATGATGCAGGATTTTCATCCGAAACGTACAATATCGCCGCATATAATTGCGTTGACGTAATGAACTGGTGGATGGAGGGCGGATTCAAAAACATGCCGTATCCTTTCACCCGATCGACCGCGGTGAAATATGCCGGGGCCCTTGGATTCAGCATTGATGATATTGGCGTAAAGGATGATTTTCCATGGGAAACCCCCGCTCAGAAAAATCTGGAATACGAATTCCCCGATGAAATGGTTACCGATCCCGATCTGTTTGATGTTTTAGGCCCTGATTTTGCCGACGGCGCCGGATTGAATGCCGAGTATTATGCAAGCTCATCACTGTCGGGAACACCGTCCGAAACAAAAATCGAGCCTTATCTTGGAATTAACTGGGACGATCAGAAAAATGTACGTCTTACCGGATCAATTGTCCCTTATTACAGCAGCGAATACCGGTTCTGTGCCAATGTCCGCGGCACAATCAAAGTCATGGTAAATAATCAAACAGTCGTTGACGGTCAGGCGAGCGGTGAACTGGTAATAGGTGAGTATATTACCCTGCAGAAAGGGACCCCGTATCCTTTCAGTGTGGAATTTACCGGCGGTGATGCGATGGGAGTTGACTGGTGGTGCAAAGAAATGCCGGTCCATGTCATTCCGCAGTCGCAATTGTATCCGCCCGGAGAAGTCGACATAGCCCCCTCTGCAGCAGTACATGCAAAGCAAAAGCTGGTCGTTGCCGGCACAAACAAAGAAATCATGATCTCTGTCCCTTCAACTGAAGCACGCTATTCGATTCAATTAATTCGGCCCGACGGCTCGGTGATTACCCCTGAAAAAATTTCTGTTGCCGGAAAAACCGTCATCTCTTCTGCTGATTATGCGGCGGGAATTTATATCGTATGTTTACGCATGGAAAACAGAAGAACGTTTCACAAGATTGCTGTTGAAAGGTAAGTGGAATTCGATTTATCCCAGCGTAATCTTACATCGTAGAATCTTTTCACCGCCAGTGTGCTGTCGGCATTTAAGCATAATGTAAACTGCAACAGGGACATTGTACCTGCTGCAGTCCCTGGTTGCAATAAAAGGGATGACTAGCGTTTGGAAAGTCTTCCAATCGTTTCTCTGTCGGCATTTTCTTTCAGTTCATCTTCAAAGGACCGGCCCAGAGCCATCATCTCCCCTGGCAATTGGTTGACATCGACAATGATATATGGTCTTCTCTGCCTTCCGGGCGGAAATATAGAACATAAGCAGGCGAACGCGGTGTAAAACAATCGCATGTTTTGCCGGGAACAGGATTATTATTATTTTAATTTGTGTGCGAAAATTTCCACGTTTTCAAAGGAGGCATACCATGCGCTTATTCCACAATCTGATACCTGCCACTGTCACTGCCGCATTCTGTATCGGACTTCTTTCCGGATGCGCTAAAGCACCTGAAAAAGAGCTTGCGGCTGCAAAAGCAGCAGTCAAAGCTGCTGAGGATGCTGAAGCCGATCAGTATATGCCGAATAATTTCCAAAATATTCAGAAAGCGCTTACATCGGCGGAAACGGAAATTGCAATACAGAATAAAAAGTTTTTCCTGGCCCGCAGCTATGAAACAGCCAAACAGCTCTTGAAAAATACCACCGACCTTGCATCAGATATT
>WJKA01000270.1 GCA_014729375.1 Chitinivibrionales bacterium | reverse complement strand
GGCTTATTCACCTGAAATCGTGATCTTTGGCGATGTTGGAGAAAATCCGGTGACAATTACCAATGTCCGGTATATTTCTTCGCAGCGGATCGAATTAACTTTTGCGCATTTCGGCCCCGGCGATGTTCCCCGTCAGTTTCCGCCGTCACCGTACGCAACGCAGCTCGGTGTCTGGTACGGCAGGCGCGGAAGATCCCCAATAGACACTGCTGAAGCATCAATGCTGGTTGCGGTTCCGCTTTCCGAACTCGATGCGAATCCGATGCATGCTGTTACCGTCGATCCCCCAGAGGGGCCTGGTGATACGGTGTACGGATTCTGGGTCTCGCCACTCTGGGATACCGGTCCCAGCAAGTTCAATCTGTTTAACACCGGCTCAGTAAAAATGCGACCGAATAACGGATTTACCATATCCGGAGCATATGCAGGCAATGCAGGAACGCCCTCGGATGTGTCCCTTGTGACAGATTCGCTGGATATAGCGGTTATTACCATCGATAACGCGGTATCGGCTATTGATACGCCGGGGGTGGAGAGTGTTGTCATGAGCTACGCGTTCAAGGGGAATGCCATTCAGCGGTTTGATACGGTGCCTTCTGATGATTTTCTGGCGGCTGCTGCCGGAAATCAGTATCAGTGGGTTGTTACAAATCCCGAGTTTTACAGTGAAAATTCGGGAAGTGATACACAGACCGTATTCGTATCTGTCTCGCAGCTCAGCGCAAACGGCCTGATAAGTCCTGCACAGGAAACGAGCTTTATTGCAGGATGGCCCCCGCCGCAGAACCCGTATGAACTCACCATTGCCACAACAACAGCAAATGAAATCTCTCTTGCATGGAACGCAGTTGCTGCAATGGACAGCGTACGGATTGTTTATCGAGCCACTGAAGAAATTTCAACAGGCGCAATTCCGTATAAACCTGCCCAGGATGAGTATGTTGTTGCCGGTTTGTCATCAGACCAGTCATCGCTTGATGTTGTAGTCAGCGCATCAACACGGTATTATTTTGCAATCCAGGGCATGAAAGACCTTCTCTGGTCGGATATTACCTCGCAGGCAATCGCCACCGATTCCACTCCTGGTGCAAACCCGACAGCGTATGTGCCCAATACCACGATGATCGATTCTCTCTGGTTTGACACAACGACAAATTATCTGATTGTCGACTGGAGTTGTACCGGTCTGAACGAGGATTTTATCTACCATATCGGCCTTACGGTAAGCACTGATGAAGATACGGTGAATATCAAAGAGCCGGACCCTCCTCAGTACGGCAGAACGATAATCCTGTCGGATGCGATTACCGGGGCATCGGGCCGCGATACGATTGATCTTGCCGATAAATTCAGTTTCAGTACGATATACTGGAGTGCGCTCTGGCTCAGGCGAAGCGGTGGTCCCTGGGCGAGTCCGACCGAAAGTTCAGTCAAGTACATTGTATCACCGGGATTCAACTGGCAGGAGATAACGTACTTCACGGATGATACTGTCTGGTTTTTCAACGATAATGCGCTTTTCTTTAAAGATGAAAAATACACGCTTGACAATGCAACCTTTACCGAAAAAGTCGATTTTTATTCACCCGACACGGTTCCTGTTGATTATGTTCCGGTTTCGACCGGATTTTCCCTCAGGACCGATCATGATGCGTATCAGCCGTTTAATGTCGGTTTGAAGGTCGATTCCATTCCCGACGGTTATTCATGGGATGATATCGGAGTTTTCAGAGACAGTGCAGGCTCCTGGCTGATTGAATACGGTTTTATTGTCGATTCCGCCGAAAGTCTGATATATGTCGCTACTGGTGATTTTGTTGATGATAATCTGAATTCGGTGCCGTTCATTGCCATGGTTGACAAAGAGAAGCCGGTCGTGACGTTTCCGGAATCGATTGATGATCCGGTGGACCCGTCACAGACAATTTTCGATACGCTTACTATCAGTGATAATTCCTCTAATGTCAGGTGGGATGTTTTGTATGCAAGCGATGCTGAGGCGTATCATCCGAACTATTCAACAGGAGGTTTTGCCGACGGTGCTGTTAATGAGCAGATTATCGATTCGATTCCCGCTGTGCATATAACAGAAGAAAACGGGGTGCGCGCGCTTCTTATTGTTACCGACGGGATTCACACTGATACAAACAATATTTCCCGCAGGGCATTGAGGTCAAATTCAAACTTTGTTACCACTGACCCCATGCAATGGTCACCGTTATCGGTTACCGCAAACCTTGACAATCCGGATGCTTCGGCCGCGCTTCGAGACCTTTCAGACAGCGAAGCCGGATGGAAGTACGATAAAGCTGCATTCAGAATTTTCCGTTGGGTAGTTTATGAGGGGAATTCGGGCAGTGATGAAAAATGGGTTGAGTATTCCGATGCACTGAAATCGTATTATGAATTTATTCCGGGGCGTCTTATCTGGGTAAAAACCCGTGACGCCCGTCCGGTGGGCTTCGGGCCGGGGGTGACGGTAAGCCAGAAAGAGCCGTTTGAAATAATCCTTCCTCCAAACGAATGGACCGATTTTGCACTACCATACAAGTATGATATTGCTGCCGGAGATATAATCGAAGCGACTGGCGATGACATCGGGGGATCGCTTGAATTTTATTCCTGGGACAAAGTAGAGATACAGGATTTCAAGAATGCCCGGGCAGAGCTGTACCGGTCTGAAGGCCTTTATATCAAGGATATACCCGGTCTTGATGATCCGTCGGTGGAAATTACCGCGCCGAACCTTTCGGGGCATACGGTATACAACAGGGCAAGCAGGGAGATTGTTTTAAAAATTCCGCCCCGGCCTGTTTCGATGTCGCATTTTTCGCAAAGTATGCCCAAAGCAAAAAGCCCCTCAAAAGGGTGGAGCATACGTATCGAGCCGCACACGAAAAGCGGGGCGCGGTTGAGTTCGGTATACTGCGGCTATCGGGAGGGTGACGGCGCTGCTACTTATTTGTCAAAACCGCCGTCTTTCTCAAATGTAAGCGTCGGCGTTTACGACAGCTCAGGTTCACGGGTATACGGCCATTGTGTCGTGCATAAACCGACCAGAGGTGTCTATGCATACGATCTGTTACTGCACAACAGCACGGAGAGCAGCGAGAAAATCAGAAGCAGACTGCAGCGTATCGGGGATATACCCCGGGAATTTCAGATACGCGTGCTTGACCCGGCAACACAAACGTGGGAAGAGAACGGCGCTGATGAATTTTCGGTTGATATCGAAAATAAATCAAAAGAACATCGAATACTGGCAATAGGAGACGCGGAAGCGCTTGATAAATTCAAAAAGCTGTTCAAAGCATTCAGGCTGTTGTTTGTCGGCGCGTATCCGAACCCGTTCAGCAGGTCGATTAAAATCATGTATTCCGTTCCGTATTCCGGTGTTAACAAAATGGAATTCAGAATGTTCAATGCCCAGGGACGCATGATCTGGCGGGACGATATTACAAAATTCAGGCCGGGGGTCAACACTCATACATGGCATCCGGGCAGAAACGGTATCGGTGGAGGAGTGTATTTCCTTACAATCAAAGCTCTGAGACCGGACGGGAAGGCACAAGCCAGTTTTAAAGCGCGCTTGACCTATCTGAGGTAGGAGAGGGTGTTCTGCGAGAGGAAACACTTTGAAACCGGCGCTGTGATTTTCCGGTTGTCCGCCGCTGAACAATGGTTCCTTCAATCTCAATCGGTTTACGAAAATGAAGTCCGGCGTATGTCCGGGTATTGAGTATATACCCGATCATTGCATGGATAATTCCGCGAATATTGAAATTATAGCTGGTTATTCCCCGCTCAAGCGCTTCATAGCTGTCGTCAAACCCGATTATCCAAAGGCGTTCGGGTATTGCAACTCCGTGTGCGCGGCAGTAATCATATGCGGCGATTGCTACCTGATCATTAGCGCAGATCCAGGCGGTGATTTCCCTGTCGGCCAGTGCTTTTCTGAAAAGCGATCGCAAAAAATAATTGAGCTCGGCAACATAGAGGCTTCGATTGGGAATCAGGTCGATGAAAATCGGATCGAGCACTCTGCGGTACTCCTCAGGCATCCCCCGGGTCCATTCTTTGTGAAATTCGAATAAATCTGTGAGATTGGCTTTCAACTTCGCGGTCGATCGGTAAAATCCCTGTGGCTGCGTAAAGGTAACCGGAACAACTCCGTCGGGCAAATCGGCGTTTTTGTAAATATCAACAATTCCTTCCAGTCTGACATGCGACCATTGTGCCTTATGGTATGGAGAGATATATGCAACACGCCTGTGATCGAGTTCCAGAAGAAACCGGGCAACATCACGGGCTGCTGAGGGAAGTACTGCGGCAGAAAATATCCGGATCTGCGGCCACTGCATCCGGGACGGAAGGCTCCATCCACCGGCAAGGTCAAGAACAGCAAGCGGTTTTTTATGATGCGAAAGACGCCTGATTACTTCTTCTTTATTCGGTTCGTTGTTCGTGATTATCATCAGATGACCCAGAATCCTGTCACCTGAAGGAAGTTCACGGTGCGTGCCGTCATCGCTAATAAATGCAAATTCATCATCCCCGCCAAGATACCCGATTGTTTCAAACCGGGCGCGGGAGGTCGCACAGACATCCTCGATAACTCTGAACCATGCCTCATTAACACTGGAGAGAAGGAGCCTTCCTGTTGTATCGCATTGTGCGATCAGCACTATCTTTGATTGTGATTGCAGCGGTTGTGATTGAACAATATGGTATGAACGGCCCTCAACCTGCAGAATGCCATCTTTGCAGAGCGCATTTATCGCCCGCTTAGCTGTACGGTATGACGTTCCATAGTGCGCACTCAATTCTTTTATGGTCGGCAGGGCCTGGGATTCAGAATACTGGCCGGTAAGAATGTCTTTCCGTATCCGGATTTTTGTTCTTTCCCAGGCAAATGTAACGTCGGACGGCTGCAATGAGGTCGAATCTTTGCCGGAGTCAAGCTCATCAAGAAGGAACCCGCACTCGGATGATATAACCTTGTGGCTGTTACCCGAACCGCCGGTTATTATGCCATGCTGCTTAAGGATAGCCGAAGCTTTCCACATGGTAAGAAGCGATACGTCACATTCAACAGCAAGCGTTTTAAGCGAAGGAAGGGTGCTTCCTGCAGGACAATTCCCTTCACTGATTTTCTCCACCAGATACGAAAGGGCTTTTCGCACGGCAGGTCTGCTCTGGCGGGGCATAATGTGTCCTTTGTTAATTTTAATGTTATAAAATATAGCATTTATTTCAATTAATATCAAGTGAATTTACGGGGAATTTTTATATATTACGTCTTATACACATTTTTACAACAGGTTTAAAAGAATTGTAATATACCCATTCAGGAATAATTAGATAAGGGGGAAGTGATGCGAGTGAGATACCGGGTCCTGTTAATTGCTGCAGTCTGTTCACAGGCACTTCATGCATTCAGCGGCATTGCTGTTCATGATGTAAAGGAAGACGGGGCCATACGGGCTATCAGGATCGAAAACAGTGCAATTGCAGACAGTTTTGTTATCGGCAACGGTAGTTTTCCGGTGATAAACACGCACGGCACGCATGTTGCATTCTGGGCAACAAGAAACGGCAGGCCCTGTCTTGCCGTTGTGCGCTCCGATGTGCCTCTGGGCGCGGGCAATCATCGCATAAAATACCTTGTCGAGTGCGAGCAGGGCGGTATGGAGACCGACTGGCCCCGTGGAGACTGGGTCTGGTTCGGCGCGCGGGACAACCGGGAATTATGGCGGGTGAATGTACAGACCGGCGAGGTGCATCAGGTGACAAAGTTGCGTGCCGGAGGAAGGTGTTTTCGACTGTCTACCGATGCACGTCGAATAAACGGCATGAAAAGCGGGGCGCGATATCTCTATACGCTCCCTGAAGCCGATGATGTTATTGACACAATAGAAATGGACATGGACCGGGATTTCTCGAACGGGGGGGGCAGGATTGGCGGTGGATGCGGCGCATCAATATCACCATCGGGAAACCACATGGAAAGCCAGTCGGGGTCAGGGCATGAAAATGTTGCCGTATATGAAGTTGATTATGATTTACAAACAATCAACCCGGTCAAGGGTTTTAAAATCCTCAACTGGAATGAGTGGTCGGTCGATGATTTCTTTCAGTATTGCGTTTCATATAACAATGATCCCTGCTACCGGGTGGAAAAGGTCGGTGGGGGAGGCTATACCGAGCATTTCTGGTGTCGCAACTCGGAATATTGGTTGTGCAATATTGTCGGCTGGTCTCCCGGCGGACGGTTCGGGGAAAACGGAAGCAACGTTGCGTTGATAAACTGGAAAGACGAGATATCGATGAATGTGTCGAGGTTCCCGCATAAAAACGC